>JBQCGO010000044.1:0-3905 GCA_051955575.1 Burkholderiaceae bacterium | reverse complement strand
AGCACGTCGGCGCCGAGATTGATGAAGCGGATCGACTCGTTGACCTTGGCGACGTCGAAGAACGAGAACTGCTGCTGGTAGCGCAGCATCTTCAGCGGCGGCTCGCCGAGGACGGTGAAGAACAGCGCCTTGCGCTTCGGATTGGCCAGCGAAAACATGATCTGATGACACAGCGTGGTCTTGCCGCACCCCGGCGCGCCGGCGATCAGGTTGAACGAGAATTCCGGAAGGCCGCCGCCGAGAAGCGTATCGAGTCCCGGCACGCCGGTCGGCAGGCGGCCGATCTTCACTTTGTCAATCATGCTTTCGGTTCCTGTTCACGTTCTCCGGGGTCTTCGCCTTTCCATGCGGCGCGCAGCAGGCTCTCGGCCAGCAGTTCGCCGATCAATGTCGACAGCAGGTCGCCGAAATGGCGCAGCAGCGCGCCGCTGGCGGCGGCCGCTTCTTCCGCCTCCCTTTTTTCGAGACATGCCTTGAGTCCGCCGAACGACAGATCGCGCTGGTCGAACTCACGCGCATCCGCAAGCCAAGGGAATTCCGCCCGGGCAAGATGCAGCGTGCGCGCATAGATGGCCCGGACGCCGCCGATGCCGACCAGCGGGGCGAGCTGCAGATGCAGCTCGTTCCAGAGCCGTGCCGTGGCCGCAGCGACCGTCGACGCATCCTTCCCGCAACCGATCCGGTTGCTCAGAATCCGTTCGATCAATTGTCGCTGCGTGCCTGCGCTCATTGACATGCGAATGATTTGGATAGTTCGACAGGGTAGCACGCGCGTCGGCGCTCCAGACCGGCGCGCGGCATCCCGAGCCGGATTCAGGCCGGGGGCGCCAGGTCCGCTTCGGAAGTGAACGCGTCGGCGTAGAACTCGTCTGCCGGCAGCCCGCAGGCGGCGACGAAATCGCGCCGCGCCGAGTCCACCACCACCGGCGCGCCGCAGGCGTACACCTGGTGCCCGGACAGGTCGGGGAAATTTTCCATCACCGCGCGGTGCACGAAGCCGGCGCGGCCGCCCCAGGCGTCTTCCGGCAGCGCGTCCGACACCACCGGCACGTAGCGGAAGTCCGGCAGCGTCTGCGCCCATTCCTCGCACAGCCAGTGCATGTAGAGATCCTGCGGCCGGCGGCCGCCCCAGTACAGCGTCATCGGCCGCGCGCACTTGTCGTGCGCTGCCTGCTCGACCAGCGCCTTGATCGGCGCGAAGCCGGTACCGGATGCCAGCAGGATCACCGGCTTGTTCGAATCCTGGCGCAGGAAGAAGGTGCCGAGCGGCCCTTCGAAGCGCAGGATGTCGCGCTCCTTCATCGTGTTGAACACCGCATCGGTGAACACGCCGCCGGGCAGGTGGCGGATGTGCAGCGTCAGGTGCTCGCCGACGTGCGAGGCGTTGGCGATGCTGTAGCTGCGCCGCTTGCCGTCGCGCAGGATGAATTCGACGAACTGGCCGGCGCGGTACTGCAGCCGCTCGTTGGCCGGCAGCTGCAGCGACAGGATCATCACATCGTCGCTCGCCTTCTCCATCTTCGCCACGCGGGTCGGCAGCTTCTTGACCGGGAACTCGCCGGCGCCGAGCACTTCGCGCGCCTCGATGACGAGGTCCGAATGCGGGGTCGCCGAGCAGAACAGCGCGAAGCCGCGTTCCTCGTCGGCCACCGGCAGCGCCTTTTCCTGGTGCGCGCCGTGGGTCACGCTGCCGGACAGCACCTTGCCGCGGCAGGAGCCGCACGCGCCGTTCTTGCAGCCGTAGGGCAGGACGATGTCGGCGCGCAGCGCGGCGGCCAGGACGGTCTCGCCGTCGTCGCAGGTGAATTGCCGGCCACTCGGCTGGACGGTCACTTGAAAAGCCATACAATCCCGGAATGAAAAGTGTTGCGGTGATGAAAAAAGAGGCAGTCCGCCGCGAAGCGGTGCTGCCTTCGGCGCGTCGCATCGGGCGGCCGCGCCTGTTGATCGTCGGCTGCGGCGACGTCGGCATGCGGCTGTTGCCGCTGCTGCGCGACCGCTATCGCGTGTTCGCGGTCACCAGCCGGCCGGCGCGGCGAGAGGCGTTGCGCGCCGCCGGCGCGGTGCCGATCGTGGCCGACCTCGACCAGCCCCACACGCTGGCGCGACTGGCGCGGCTGGCGCCGGTCGTGCTGCACCTGGCGCCGCCGCAGTCCGACGGCGAGCGCGATCGGCGCACGCGGCGGCTGGCCGCCATTCTACCCGAGGGCACCGCGCTGGTTTATGTCAGCACCACCGGCGTCTACGGCGATTGCCGGGGGTAATTCTTCGACGAGACGCGGCCGGTCGCGCCGCGCAACGCGCGCGCGAAGCGACGCGTCGACGCCGAGCGCGTCGTGCGCCGCTGGGGCCGGCGCGGCGGCCGGCGCGCCGCGATCCTGCGCGTGCCGGGCATCTACGCCGGCGACCGGCTGCCGATCGAGCGGCTCGCGCGCGGCACGCCGGCGCTGCGCCCCGAGGACGACGTCCATACCAACCACGTCCACGCCGACGACCTGGCCCGCATCGTGTTGGCCGCGCTGCAACGCGCGACGCCGCAGCGTGTCTATCACGCGGTCGACGACACGCACATGACGATGGGCGAATACTTCGACGCGGTGGCCGACGCGTCCGGCCTGCCGCGGCCGCCGCGGCTGCCGCGCGCGGAACTGGAGAAGGTCGTCTCGCCGGTCCAGCTTTCGTTCATGTCGGAGTCGCGCCGGCTCGACAACCGGCGCATGAAGGCGGAACTCGGCGTGCGGCTGCGCCATCCGGACGTGGCCGGAACGCTGGCCGCGCTGCCGGCGACGGGGCGCGACACTGCGGATCCGCCGGCCGGCTGACGCGGCCGTTTCGTCTCAGGGCTCCGCGCGCTCGGCGGCGAGCCGCTGCAACTCGTGCTTGCGCACCTTGCCGTTGGGCGCGGTCGGCAATGCGGCGACCGCGACGATTTCGCCCGGCACCTTGTCCGGCACGAGCCGCGCGCCGAGCCAGGCGCGCAGTGCCTCCCGGTCGAGCGCGGCGCCGGCGCGCAATTCGACGAACGCGACCGCTTCCTCGTTGCCTTCCTCGTTGCCTTCCAGCGCGCGGCCGACCACCGCCGACTGGACGATGTCCGGGTGCGCGTTCAGCTGCTCCTCGACTTCGGCCGGATAGACGTTGAACCCGGAGCGCAGGATCAGTTCCTTGCGCCGGCCGACGATCCACACGCTGCCGTCCGGGTCGATGCGCGCCAGGTCGCCGGTGCGCAGCCAGCCGTCGGCGTCGAGCACCGCAGCGGTCTGCTCGGGCGTGCGGTAGTAGCCGGCCATCACGTTCGGGCCGCGCACCAGCAATTCGCCGACGCCGTCGCCGCCGTGTGCCGCGCTGTCGAGCCGGATCTCGATGCCCGGGATCGGCGGGCCGGCCGCGCCGTCCGCGCGCGGCGCCTCCAGCCGCGTCTGGCAGATCGACGGCGCGGTCTCGGTCATGCCGTAGCCGTTGTGCAGCGTGACGCCGAACGCCGCCTCGAACGCGGCCTTCAGCGACGGCGACAGCGGCGCGCCGCCCGACTGCGCGACACGCAGGCGCGGCGCGGCGAGCCGGATGGCGCCGGTCTTGGCGGCGTCGAGCAGTTTCGCGTACATCGCCGGCACGCCATGCAGCACCGTGACGCCGCGCGCCAGCGCGTCGGCCAGCCCGGCGGGCGAAAAGCGCGCGGCCAGATGCAGCGTGCCGCCGCTGCCGAGCGTGGCGACCAGCAGCGAGGACAGGCCGTAGACATGGGCCAGCGGCAGCACGCCGTAGACCGTGTCGGTCGGCGTGAGCGCGCGCAGCGCGCGGCCGTTGGCGCCGATGAACAGCAGGTTCCGATGCGTCAGCATCACCGCCTTCGGCGCACCGGTGGTGCCGGAGGTGTAGACCAGCACCGCGACGCGGCGTGCCTG
>JBQCGO010000043.1:0-2810 GCA_051955575.1 Burkholderiaceae bacterium | reverse complement strand
GAGATCAGCGCCGGGTCGCGGGTGAACAGCGGTTCGATGTAGTGCGGCGACGGCGCCTGCACCACGTAGTCGACCCAGTCGGCCGGGATATCCACGCGCGGCAGCGTGTCGACGATCTCGTTGACCTGCGCGATCACGATGCCGCTCTTGAACGCGGTCGCCTCGACGATGGCCGGCGTGTCCTCGGTGTTCGGGCCGGTGTAGAGATTGCCCTGCCGGTCGGCCGCCTGCGCGGCGACCAGCGCCACGCGCGGCGTCAGGTCGATGAAATAGCGGCCGAACAGTTCGAGGTAGGTGTGGATCGCGCCGATGTCGAGCTTGCCGGCCGAGGCCAGCCGCGCGAGGCGCGCCGCCTGCGGCCCGGAAAACGAGAAGTCCAGCTTGGACGCGATGCCGCGGTCGAACACGTCCAGGTGCTCGGGCAGCGCCAGCACCGACTGCAGCATGTGCAGGTCGTGAATCCGCGCCGGATCGAGCCCGCACAGCGCCTTCGCGAGAAAGTCCGCCTGCTTCTGGTTGTTGCCCTCCAGGCAGACGCGGTCGCCCGGCTCGAGCGCCGCGTGCAGCAGGTCGCGGATGCGGCCGGCGGGAACCGCCTTGCCCCGCAGGTCTGCGCCGAGCGCGTCTGCCACCCGGGACAGGCGGCGCTCGCGGCTGCGGCGTTCGCTGTCCCAGGTCTTTTGCGCATCGCTCACGACTAGGCTCCCATGATCAGGTTAGGCAGCGCGGTCGAGATGCCGGGGAAAACGCACAGCAGCACCAGCGCGATGAACATCAGGATCACGAACGGCAGCACGCCGAGAATGACGTCGCGCAGCGGGATGTCCGGCGCGATGTTCTTGATGACGAAGATGTTCAGCCCGACCGGCGGATGGATCAGGCCCATCTCCATCACGATGGTCATCATGATGCCGAACCAGATCAGGTCGAAGCCGGCCGCGCGCAGCGGCGGCAGGATGATCGGCGCGGTCATCAGGATGATCGACACCGGCGGCAGGAAGAAGCCGAGCACCACCACCAGCACCAGGATCGTGCCCAGCAGCAGCCATTTCGACAGGTGCATGCCGACCACCCATTCGGCCGCCGACTGGCTGATGTGCAGGTAGCTCATCACGTACGAGTACAAGAGCGACATGCCGATGATCAGGAGCAGCATGGTCGATTCGCGGATCGTCGCGGCGACCATCGGCGCTACCTCCCGCGGCCGCCACAGCCGGTAGACGATCGCGATCAGCACCAGCGCCAGCAGCGCGCCGAGGCCGGCGGTCTCGGTCGGCGTCGCATAGCCGCCGTAGAGCGCGATCATCACGCCGGTCAGCAGGATGAGGAACGGCAGCACGCGCGGCAGCGTCTCGAAGCGCTGCGCCATCGTGAAGTGTTCGTCTTCCAGGTAGGCCGATTTCTCGCCGCTGGCTTCGTACACCTTCAGCGCGATTTTGTATTCCTTGCGCGCGCGGTAGACCGCGTAGCCGGCGAACAGGCTCACCAGCAGCACGCCCGGACCGATGCCGGCCAGGAACAGCCGGCCGAGCGACTGCTCGGCGGCGACCGCGTACAGGATCATCGTGATCGACGGCGGCAGCAGGATGCCGAGCGTGCCGCCGGCGGCGATGATGCCGGATGCGAACGCAGGCGAATAGCCGCGCTTGCGCATCTCGGGAATGCCGGCCGAGCCGATCGCCGAGCAGGTTGCCGGCGACGAGCCGGCCATCGCCGCGAACAGCGCGCAGGCGAACACGTTGGCGATGCCGAGACCGCCCGGCACCTTGTGCAGCCAGGCGTGGATCGCGCTGTACAGGTCACGGCCAGCCGGCGATCTGCCGATCGCCGCGCCCTTCAGGATGAACAGCGGGATCGACAGCAGCGTGATCGACGCCATCTCTTCGTAGACGTTCTGCGTGACGGTGTCGAGCGACGCCGCCGGCATGAAGAAGTACATGAAGCCGACGGCGACCACGCCGAGCGCGAACGCGATCGGCATGCCGGAAAACATCACGACCAGCGTGACGATGCCGTACAGCAGGCCCAGGGTCAGGTCGCTCATCGCGCCTCCTCGTTGCGGCCGGTGAAGCGCGCCAGCAGCTGCACCAGGATCTGGATGGTCAGCAAAGTCATGCCGAACGCCATCATCGAATACGGAATCCACAGCGGCGGCGCCAGCGTCGACGACGTGGTCTGGCCGTCGCGCCAGGCTTCGTAGAGCAGGGTCCACGACTTCCAGGAAAAGAACGCGCAGAACAGGAAGGAAAACAGATCGACCACGATCAGCCGGACCGCGTTGACCGCCGGCGGCAGCAGCGTGGCGATCGCCTCGATGCCGATGTGGCCGCGCAGCGACTGCACGTAGGCGCAGCTGAAGAAGGTGGCGCCGACCAGCGCGAACACGGTGATGTCGTCCTGCCAGTCGGTCGGCACGTTGAACAGGTAGCGGACCACGACCGCGTATGTCAGCACCACGGCGGTGACGACCATCGCTACCATCGAGATCCGGAGCAACACAAGGTTGATCCGCTCCAATGCCCTCGCCACGCCGGCCAGGGCCGGGTGGCGAGGCAGCGCCGGCCTTGCGGCCGGTTCCAGCTCGATCGAATGACTCACAGGGTCTGCTCCGCCAGCTTCAGCAGTTTCGCGCAGGTGTCGTTGCGCTTCGCGTAGTCCTTCCACGCGGTGTCGCGCGCGATCGCCTGCCATTTCTTCAGCGCCGCATCGGTCATGTCGCCGACCTTGGCGCCGGCCTTCTGGTAGACCACCGCCACCTTCTCGTCATCTTCCTGGGCCGACTTGCGGGCGAACTGCTCCATCTCGGCGCC
>JBQCGO010000042.1:0-8597 GCA_051955575.1 Burkholderiaceae bacterium | reverse complement strand
TTGCCGTTCTTGACGATGAACACGTTCTCGCCGGAGCCTTCGGACACGTAGCCGTCGGTGTCCAGCAGCAGCGCCTCGTCGTAGCCGTCGGCCAGCGCTTCCTGGTTGGCGAGGATCGAGTTGATGTAGTAGCCGGACGCCTTCGCGCGCACCAGCGACACGTTCACGTGGTGCCGCGAGAACGACGAGGTCTTGACCCGGATGCCCTTGGTAATGCCGTCCTCGCCGAGGTAGGCGCCCCACGGCCAGGCGGCGATCGCGACGTGGATCGTGTTGCCCTTCGCCGAGACGCCGAGCTTTTCGGAGCCGATCCACACCAGCGGGCGGATGTAGCACGACTCCAGCTGGTTCTGGCGCACCACCTCGCACTGCGCGGCGACGATGGTCTCCATGTCGAACGGGATCTTCATCTGGAAGATCTTGGCCGAGTTGAACAGCCGCTGCGTATGTTCCTTGAGCCGGAAGATCGCTGTGCCCTCGTCGGTCTTGTACGCGCGCACGCCCTCGAACACGCCCATGCCGTAATGCAGAGTGTGGGTCAGGACGTGGATCCTGGCATCGCGCCAGTCGATCAGTTCGCCGTCCTTCCAGATTTTTCCGTCGCGGTCGTCCATGGACATGATGTGTCGCTCTCCGTTGTCAGCAGCCGTCGCGGGGACGGGCAAAGACGTGATTCTAGCGGATTCGGCGTTTGCCGAGACGCACCTTGGGCTATCATCACCGACTTTGCCGCGGCGCATGCCGCTCCCGTTTTTCGCATGAACCCAGTCGAACAATCCGCCTTCCGCGACGGCTTTCGGGCCAGTTCGCCCGCCATGCCCGGCATCTTCGCCTGGGGGCTGGTCACCGGCATGGCGATGGTCAAGTCCGGCCTGACCCTGTGGCAGGCGCTGGGCATGACGTTTCTGGTATTCGCCGGATCGGCGCAACTCGCCTCGCTGCCGCTGATCGTGGCCAATGCGCCGATCTGGATGGTGTTTCTGACCGCGCTGGTGGTCAACCTGCGCTTCGTGATCTTCGGCGCGGCGATCGGACCGCATTTCTCGCATCTGCCGTGGCACCGGCGGCTACGCTATGGTTACATCAACGCCGACATCACGATGGGCATCTTTCCCCAGCGCTTTCCGGCCGCGACCTATGCGCAACGCGAGGGCAAGATCGGCTTCTACAAGGGCATCGGCTATCCGAACTGGTGCACATGGCAGGCCGGTTCGGTGGCCGGCATCCTGCTGGCCGCGCGGATTCCCGAAAGCTGGAACGTTGGCTTCGCCGGCACGCTGGCGCTGCTGGCGGTGATGATCCCGCTGACGGTCAACGCGGCGGCGCTGGCCGGGGTGCTGGTGTCGGCGGCGATCGCGGTGCTGGCGAACGGGCTGCCGTACCGGCTCGGGCTCTTGGCAGCGGTGGTGGCCGGCATGGTCGTCGCGATGGCGGTCGATTCGGTGCTCGACGGGAAGCGGGCATGAGCGCGCACGATGTCTGGATCACGATCCTGTCGCTGACCGCCGCGACCGTGATCGCGCGCGCGTCGTTCTTCCTGCTCGGCGACGCGGTCAAGCTGCCGCCGAAGCTGCAGCACGCGCTGCGCTACGCGCCGGCCGCCGCGATGGCGGCCATCGTCGCACCGGACCTGCTGATGTCGGGCGGCGCGCCGGCGCTGGACTGGTCGAACGCCAAGCTCTGGGCCGGCGTCGGCGCGATCGCCTTCTTCCTCGGCACCCGCCACCTGCTCGGCACGATCGTGGTCGGCATGGGGCTGTTCACGCTGCTGCGCCTGATGGCCTGACCGCCCCGCCCGGGCGGTTTTGCCGGGCGCCGCCGGCCCCGCCGACTTGACTCCAGTCAATTGCCATAATGCTTACGGCAAGGGGGCGCTGCGCTAGAATAGCGGCTTTTCAAACTGCCGCGACCGCACCGCTTCCGCCCATGAAATTCCAACGCCTCGGCGACCTGATCGCCGCCAACCAGTTGCAGGGCAAGCGGGTGTTCATCCGCGCCGATCTCAATGTGCCGCAGGACGACGCGGGCAACATCACCGAGGACACCCGGATCCGCGCATCGGTGCCGGCGATCCGCGAGGCGCGCGACGCCGGCGCGGCGGTCATGGTGACCTCGCATCTAGGCCGGCCGACCGAAGGCCAGTTCAAGCCGGAAGACACGCTGGCACCGGTCGCCGCGCGGCTGTCGGAACTGCTCGGCACGCCGGTGGAACTGAAGCGCGACTGGGTCGACGGCGTCGACGTCGCGCCGGGGCAGGTGGTGCTGCTGGAAAACTGCCGCGTCAATCCGGGCGAGAAGAAGAACAGCGACGAACTCGCGCAAAAGATGGCGAAGCTGTGCGACGTCTACGTCAACGATGCGTTCGGCACCGCGCACCGCGCCGAAGCCACGACTTACGGGATTGCGAAGTACGCGCCGATCGCCTGCGCCGGCCCGCTGCTGGCCGCCGAACTCGACGCGCTCGGCCAGGCGCTGGACCAGCCGGCGCGGCCGCTGGTGGCGATCGTCGCCGGCTCGAAGGTGTCGAGCAAACTGACTATCCTGAAGTCGCTCGCCGACAAGGTCGACAACCTGATCGTCGGCGGTGGCATCGCCAACACCTTCATGCTGGCCTCGGGCCTGAAGATCGGCAAGTCGCTGGCCGAGCCGGACCTGGTCGGCGAGGCGAAGGCGATCATCGAGATGATGAACCAGCGCGGCGCGTCGGTGCCGATCCCGGTCGACGTGGTGTGCGCGAAGGAATTTTCCCCGACCGCGGCCGCGAAGGTGAAGGACGTGGCCGACGTGCAGGACGACGACATGATCCTCGACATCGGCCCGAAGACCGCGCGGATGCTGGCCGAGCAGATCGGCCGCGCCGGCACCGTGGTCTGGAACGGCACGGTCGGCGTGTTCGAGTTCGATCAGTTCGGCGAGGGCACCAAGACGCTGGCGCTGGCGATCTCGCAGTCGAAGGCGTTCTCGATTGCCGGCGGCGGCGACACGCTGGCCGCGATCGCCAAATACGAGATCGCCGACGACATCGGTTACATCTCCACCGGCGGCGGCGCCTTCCTCGAATTCCTCGAGGGCAAGACGCTGCCGGCAGTCGAGATCCTCGAACAGCGCGCGGCCTGAGCACACCGACCTGATCGACTGACCTGAGCGCACCACCATGCAAGGAGACACGATGCAACGAGCCACCAAGATCGTCGCCACCATCGGACCGGCGTCCAGCGATCCGGAGGTGTTGAAGCGGATGATCATGGCGGGCGTCGACGTCGTCCGGCTGAATTTCTCGCACGGCACCGCGCAGGACCACATCGACCGCGCGAAGCTGGTGCGCGACGTCGCCGCCCAGTGCGGGCGCGAGGTCGCGATCATGGTCGACCTGCAGGGACCGAAGATCCGGATCGGCAAGTTCGAGAACACGAAAATTCACCTGGAAAAGGGCGACCGCTTCATCCTCGACGCCGACTGCAAGCTCGGCAACCAGGAGCGCGTCGGCCTCGACTACAAGGGATTGCCGCGCGACGTCCGGCGCGGCGACGTGCTGCTGCTGAACGACGGCCTGATCGTGCTGGAAGTCGAGAAGACCCTTGGCGGCGAGATCCACACCACCGTCCGGATCGGCGGCGAGCTGTCCAACAACAAGGGCATCAACCGCCAGGGCGGCGGGCTGTCGGCGCCGGCGCTGACCGCCAAGGACATGGAAGACATCAAGACCGCGCTGAGCTTCCAGCCGGATTTCATCGCGGTGTCGTTCCCGAAGAACGCGACTGACATGATGATGGCGCGGCAGCTGGCCTACATCGCCGGCGACCCGTACAAGCACAAGCCGATGATGATCGCCAAGATCGAGCGCGCCGAGGCGATCCCCGCGCTGCAGGAAATCCTCGACGCGTCCGACGGCATCATGGTCGCGCGCGGCGACCTCGCGGTCGAGGTCGGCAATGCCGCGGTGCCGGCGCTGCAGAAGCGCATGATCAAGATGGCGCGCGAATCGAACAAGCTGGCGATCACCGCGACCCAGATGATGGAGTCGATGATCCAGAATGCGATCCCGACCCGCGCCGAAGTGTCCGACGTCGCCAACGCGGTGCTGGACGGCACCGACGCGGTGATGACCTCGGCCGAGACCGCCTCCGGCAAGTACCCGGTGGAAACGGTCGAGGCGATGAGCGCGATCTGCCTGGAAGCGGAAAAGTCGGAGAACTACAAGCTCGACGCCGACTTCATCAACCTGACCTTCACCCGCATCGACCAGTCGATCGCCTACGGCGCGCTGTTCACCGCCTACCACCTGCGGGTGAAGGCGATCGCCGCGCTGACCGAGTCCGGCTCGACCGCGCTCTGGATGAGCCGGCACAACATCGACATCCCGATCTACGCGATGACGCCCGTGCTTGCGACGCAGCGCAAGGCGGCGCTGTTCCGCAACGTGCAGACTTTCCACCTGGAGCAGGGCAGCGACCGCGAAACCGTGCTGAAGGCGGCGCAGGACCTGCTGCTGGCGCAGGGCGTGGTCCAGATGGGCGACCTGGTGGTCGTCACCTCGGGCGAGCCGATGGGCCAGACCGGCGGGACCAATGCGCTGAAGATCATGCGCATCGGCGAATACTGATACTTACTCTGGAGAACTGACATGGCACTCGTTTCTATGCGTCAACTGCTGGACCACGCCGCCGAAAACGGCTACGGCCTGCCGGCGTTCAACGTCAACAATCTGGAGCAGGTCTCTGCGATCATGGCCGCGGCCGACGCGGTCAACGCGCCGGTGATCATGCAGGCCTCGGCCGGCGCCCGGAAATACGCCGGCGAAGCCTTCCTGCGCCACCTGATCGAAGCCGCGGTCGAGGCGTACCCGCACATCCCGGTCGTGATGCACCAGGACCACGGCCAGTCGCCGGCGGTCTGCATGGCCGCGATCCGCTCCGGCTTCACCTCGGTGATGATGGACGGCTCGCTGCAGGAAGACGGCAAGTCGGTCGCCAGCTACGACTACAACGTCAACGTCTCGCGCGAGGTGGTCAAGTTCTCGCACGCGATCGGCGTCACGGTCGAGGCCGAACTCGGCGTGCTCGGCTCGCTCGAGACGATGAAGGGCGACAAGGAAGACGGCCACGGCGCCGAGGGCACGATGACCCGCGAGCAGCTGCTGACCGACGTCGGACAGGCCGCCGACTTCGTGCGCCAGACCCAGTGCGACGCGCTGGCGATCGCGATCGGCACCTCGCACGGCGCCTACAAGTTCTCGCGCAAGCCGACCGGCGACATCCTGGCGATCGAGCGCATCAAGGAAATCCACGCGCGCATCCCGAACACCCACCTCGTGATGCACGGCTCCTCGTCGGTGCCGCAGGAACTGCTGGCCGAGATCCGCGAATTCGGCGGCGACATGAAGGAAACCTACGGCGTGCCGGTCGAGGAAATCCAGGAGGGCATCAAGCACGGCGTGCGCAAGATCAACATCGACACCGACATCCGCCTCGCGATGACCGGCGCGATCCGCCGCTACCTGGCCGAGAACCCGTCCAAGTTCGACCCGCGCGACTACCTGAAGCCGGCCCGCGCGGCCGCGATGGAAGTCTGCAAGGCGCGCTACGTCGCCTTCGGCTGCGAGGGACAGGCGTCGAAGATCAAGCCGATCCCGCTGGAGAAGATGGCCGAGCGCTACAAAAAAGGTGAGCTGGCGCAGATCGTGCAGTAAACTTGCGGCCTGCGAGCCACAACACCGACCGGCGGCGTGCGAACCCCGCCGGTTTTTGATTTATGGAATTCCGATGAACAGCCCGACTCAACGCCCGACGAACAGTCTCTACCAGTCGACCATCGCCTCGCTGCCGCTGCTGGGCCGCGGCAAGGTGCGCGACAACTACGCGGTCGGCGACGACAAGCTCCTGATCGTGACCACCGACCGCCTGTCGGCCTTCGACGTAGTGATGAACGAACCGATTCCCGGCAAGGGCAAGGTGCTGAACCAGATGTCGGATTTCTGGTTCGCGAAGCTGGCCGGCATCGTGCCGAACCACCTGACCGGCATCGCGCCGGAAAGCGTGGTGCGGCCGGACGAGGCCGGCCAGGTGCGCGGCCGCGCGGTGGTGGCCAAGCGGCTGCAGCCGATCCTGGTCGAGGCGGTGGTGCGCGGCTACCTGATCGGTTCCGGCTGGAAGGATTACCAGGACACCGGCGCGGTCTGCGGCATCGCGCTGCCGCCGGGGCTGCGGCAGGCCGACAAGCTGCCCGAACCGATCTTCACGCCGGCGGCCAAGGCCGAGCTCGGCGAGCACGACGAGAACATCAGCTTCGCCGAGATGGAACGGCGCATCGGCAAGGATCTGGCGGCGACGATCCGCGACGTCAGCATCCGCCTGTACCGCACCGCGGCGGACTACGCGGCCACGCGCGGCATCATCATCGCCGACACCAAGTTCGAGTTCGGCCTGGACGCGGACGGCACGCTGCACCTGATGGACGAAGTGCTGACCGCCGATTCGTCGCGCTTCTGGCCGGCGGATTCCTACGCGCCCGGCATGTCGCCGCCGTCGTTCGACAAGCAGTTCGTGCGCGACTATCTCGAAACCGTGACCGGCTGGCACAAGACGCCGCCGGCGCCGCCGCTGCCGGCGGACGTGATCGAGAAGACCGGCGCGAAATACCGGGAGGCGCTGGAGCGCCTGACCGGCGAGACGGTGAAAGACTGACACCGGGCACGGGACGGGGAAGGCCATGAGCGAGCAAGGGCAGGGCGGAGCACAGGGTGGCGCACAGGTCGGCGTCATCATGGGTTCGTCGTCGGACTGGGACGTGATGCAGCATGCGGTCGCGATGCTGAAGGAATTCGGCGTCCCGCACGAAGCGAAGGTGATTTCCGCGCACCGGATGCCGGACGCGATGTTCCGCTACGCCGAGACGGCTCGCGAGCGCGGGCTGCGCGCGATCATCGCCGGCGCCGGCGGCGCCGCCCACCTGCCGGGCATGCTGGCGGCCAAGACCATCGTGCCGGTGCTCGGCGTGCCGGTGCCGTCGAAATACCTGCGCGGCGAGGATTCGCTGCTGTCGATCGTGCAGATGCCGAAGGGCATTCCGGTGGCGACCTTCGCGATCGGCGAAGCCGGCGCGGCGAACGCGGCGCTGACCGCGATCGCGATGCTGGCCGTGACCGACGACGCGCTGGCCGAGCGGTTGCGCGCGTTCCGCGAGCGCCAGACCCAGGCCGCCGCTTCCATGACCCTGCCGTGACGACGCCGCCGGGCGGTCGGCGCCCATCCCCAACGCTTCGAGATTCCTTCGCATGACAGCTACCTCCGATCGTCCCGCCGCGCGGCGCGCGCCGCAGGTGCCGTCCGTCTCCCCGGCCGCCTGGCTCGGCGGGATGGGCGGCGGCCAGCTCGGCCGCATGTTCGCCCACGCCGCGCAGGCGATGGGCTTCAAGGTCACCGTATTGGAGCCGGTGGCCGCCTGCCCGGCCGGCCACGCGGCCGATCACCTGCTCTGTGCGGGATACGACGATGCCGCCGCGCTGGCCGAGATGGCGGCGCAGTGTGCGGCGGTGACCACCGAGTTCGAGAACGTGCCGGCGCAGAGCATGGCGACGCTGGCCGAAACCACCTTCGTCGCGCCGTCCGCCGCCTGCGTGTCGGTCGCGCAGGACCGGCTCGCCGAGAAGGTGTTCTTCGCCCGCTGCGCGGCGGTCTCCGGCGTGATGCCGGCGCCGCACCGCGCGATCCGTTACGCCGCCGATCTCGACGGCGCGATCGACGGCCTGGATGACCTGCTGCCCGGCATCCTGAAGACCGCGCGCATGGGCTACGACGGCAAGGGGCAGATCCGGGTGCGCAGCCGCGACGAGTTGCGTGAGGCGTTCGCGGCGCTCGGCGGCGTGCCGTGCGTGCTGGAAAGGATGCTGCCGCTGGCCTACGAAATCTCGGTGCTGGCCGCGCGCGGCGCGGACGGCGCGTCGGTGGTCTACCCGATCGCGGAGAACGTGCACCGCGACGGCATCCTGTTCTCGACCACCGTGCCGGGCCCGAACGTGACGCCCGACTGCGCCGCGAAGGCGCAGCGCGCGGCGCTGGAAATCATCGCGCGGCTCGACTACGTCGGCGTGCTGTGCATCGAGTTCTTCGTGCTGGCCGACGGCACGCTGGCGGTCAACGAGATGGCGCCGCGCCCGCACAACAGCGGCCACTACACGATCGACGCCTGCGTCACCAGCCAGTTCGCGCAGCAGGTGCGCGCGATGGCGCGGCTGCCGCTGGGCGACGTGCGCCAGCATTCGCCGGCGGTGATGCTGAACATCCTCGGCGACATCTGGTTCGGCGAAGGCGGCGCGTACCGCGAGCCCGACTGGGCGCGGGTGCTGGCGCTGGCCGGCGCGAACCTGCACCTGTACGGCAAGGAAGAGGCGCGGCCCGGACGCAAGATGGGCCACGTCACCTTCGTCGCGCCGACGCTGGCTGAAGCGCAGCGGCGGATGCGCGAGGCCTGCGCGATTCTCGGCATCGCGCCGTAACGGCATGGCCGGCGCCGACCCTTCCGCCCCCTCCGGCGACGCGGCGATCGCCGCGGCCGGGCGCGCGCAGGAAGCCGGCGAGCGGGGCGCCGTCCCGCCCGCG
>JBQCGO010000041.1:0-7100 GCA_051955575.1 Burkholderiaceae bacterium | reverse complement strand
CCTGCGCTTCGAGCTGGGTGCTCATCGGCGGGTAGACGTTGGCGTCGCAGCCGGTGACCCGGTGTCCCGCTTCCTTGGCCAGCACCGCCAGCCCGCCCATGAAGGTGCCGCAGATGCCGAGAATGTGGATGTGCATTGTACAATTCGCGTTTCGTGTGGCGAGATTTTACCCGACGACGCCACCGCCTCCCCAGCAACCGGTCAGAAAATGGCGGCCAATTTCCCATCCGATGCGCAGGCGCTGCGCGCCGAGATCGCGGCAGCGGCGGCGCGCTTCATCGCCGAGGACGGTGCCGACTACGCGACGGCGAAACGCAAGGCCAGCCGCCAGGTGCTCGGCGACGTCCGGGTGCGCGGCGACCTGTTGCCGGACAACGCGCAGATCGAGGAGGAAGTCCGGCAATATCAGGAACTGTTCCTCGGCGAGACCCAGCCGGCCCGGTTGCGGCATCTGCGGGAGATGGCGTTGCAGATCATGGAAGAACTCGCCGAATTCCAGCCGTTCGTCACCGGCGCGGTGCTCAACGGGACTGCCGGCGAACATTCCGACATCCATCTCCAGTTGTTTACCGACAATCACAAGGACGTCGAGATGGACCTGCTGAACCGGAACATCGATTTCGACGTCTCCGAAACGCCCCACTTCCGCCGGCCGAATGCGAGTGTCGAAGTCGTGAGCTTTTTCTGGAAAACCGAAGGTGTCCACCTGGCGCTATATCAGACCGACGATCTGCGCGGCTCCGTGAAGCTGTCTCAAGGTCGCTCGCGCGAGCGGGCCGACGTCAAGGCGCTACGGGCGCTGATGGACGAGGCATGACGCGGTGAAGATGCGGGCGGCGATCGTCATCGTCCTGGCAGCGGCAGCCGCGCTGGCGGGTTTCTATTACCGGCTGCACGGCAACCCGGCAGTGCCGGGGCAGGCCGACGCGCATCCGCTCTTCTCGCAGACTTTGCCGGACGCAAGCGGCGCATCCCAGCCGCTGTCGCGGTGGCGCGGCCGGCTGCTGGTGGTCAATTTCTGGGCGACCTGGTGCCCGCCCTGCGTGGCCGAGATGCCCGATCTCGAAGCGCTGCAACAGTCGCTGGCGACGAGCAACCTGCAGGTGATCGGGATCGGGATTGATTCCCCATCCAACATCCGCGATTTCGCGCAAAAGCATCACATTACTTATCCGCTGTACGTCGCTGGCATGGAAGGCACGCGGCTGGTGCGGGAAATGGGCGACGAGAACGGCGGCCTGCCGTTCACCGTCGTGGTCGATCCGGAAGGCCGGGTGATCAAGACGCATCTCGGCAAACTGAACGTGCCGGCGCTCCGAAAAGACCTCGACCCGCTGCTGCGACGGTGAATTTTCCTCTTTTTCCCCTTGTCATTTCACGGCATTTGACGGCAAAATGCCGCGATCATCGCAAACGATGCGCGCTAAATGGCAAAAAATATCCTGCTGCTCAATGGTCCGAACCTGAATCTGCTGGGAACCCGCGAACCCGGCGTGTACGGATCGGCGACGCTGGCGGACGTGGAACGTCTGGCGCGCGACGAGGCGACAGCCGCCGGCGCGGCGCTGAAAGCGTTCCAAAGCAATCATGAAGGCGCCCTGATCGACCGGATCCAGGGCGCCGCAGCAGACGGGACCGATGCGATCGTCATCAACCCGGGCGGGCTCACGCACACCAGCGTGGCACTGCGGGATGCACTGCTCGGCGTCGGCATTTCCTTCGTCGAGGTGCATGTCTCGAACATCCACCGGCGCGAGCCGTTCCGGCACCATTCCTTTCTCTCCGACGCCGCCGTCGGCGTGATCTGCGGGCTCGGCGTGCAGGGATATGCGATGGCGGTCCGGTTCGCTGCGGAGCGGCTGTAACGGTTCCGGCCGTTGCTGTGCGCGCATCGGCACGTCATTGAACACGACAATAATTCCAAGGAAAGAAGATGGATTTACGCAAGCTGAAAACCCTGATCGACCTGGTGGCCGAGTCGGACATCGCCGAGCTCGAAGTCACCGAAGGCGAGAGCAAGGTCCGGATCGTCAAGTCGCCGGCACAGTCGCAGGCACCGCAACTGGTGATGATGCCGCAGCAGTCGGCGCCGACCCAGACCCTCACCGCGCCTGCGCCAGCCGCCGCAACGGTAGCCGCTCCAGCCGTCGAGACGCCGGTCGGTCACGTGGTCAAGTCGCCGATGGTCGGCACCTTCTACCGCTCTTCCGCGCCGGGCACCCCGCCGTACGTCGAGGTGGGCAGTAGCGTCAAGACCGGCGACACGCTGTGCATCATCGAAGCGATGAAACTGCTCAACGAAATCGACGCCGACGCCCAGGGCGTGATCACCCAGATTCTGGTGGAAAACGGGCAGCCGGTCGAATTCGGTCAGCCGTTGTTCGTGATCGGCTGACGGCCGGTCCGGCATCGTTCGTGTCCGGACGCGGCCGGCGGCTTCGGTCGCCGCGCGTCCGCCCAGACAGCCTCAGCCACCCCTGGCTGCAACGGTCGGATTCTCAACATGTTTGAAAAAATACTCATCGCCAACCGCGGCGAAATCGCATTGCGCATCCAGCGCGCTTGCCGCGAAATGGGCATCAAGACGGTCGTGGTCCATTCCGAGGCCGACCGCGAGGCCAAGTATGTGAAGCTGGCCGACGAATCGGTCTGCATCGGCCCGCCCGCCTCTGCGGCGAGCTACCTGAACATGCCGGCCATCATCAGCGCGGCCGAAGTCACCGACGCCGAAGCGATCCATCCCGGCTACGGCTTCCTGTCGGAGAACGCCGACTTCGCCGAGCGGGTCGAACAGTCGGGCTTCGTGTTCATAGGCCCGCGCTCGGAATCGATCCGGCTGATGGGCGACAAGGTGTCGGCGAAGCAGGCGATGATCAAGGCCGGTGTGCCGTGCGTGCCGGGCTCGGACGGCGCGCTGCCGGACGACCCGAAGGAAATCATCCGCATCGCGCGCCGGATCGGCTACCCGGTCATCATCAAGGCCGCCGGCGGCGGCGGCGGACGCGGCATGCGGGTGGTGCATACCGAGGCCGCGCTGCTGAACGCGGTGACCATGACCAGGACCGAGGCCGGCAGCGCGTTCGGCAATCCGGAAGTCTATATGGAGAAGTACCTGGAAAATCCGCGCCACGTGGAAATCCAGGTGCTGGCTGACGAGTTCAAGAACGCGATCTGGCTCGGCGAGCGCGACTGCTCGATGCAGCGGCGGCACCAGAAGGTGATCGAGGAAGCGCCGGCGGTCGGTATCCCGCGCAAGATCATCGAGCGCATCGGCGACCGCTGCGCGGACGCCTGCCGCAAGATGGGCTACCGTGGCGCCGGCACCTTCGAATTTTTGTACGAGAACGGCGAGTTCTACTTCATCGAGATGAACACCCGCGTGCAGGTCGAGCATCCGGTGACCGAAATGATCACCGGCGTCGACATCGTGCAGGAGCAGATCCGGATCGCCGCCGGCGAGAAGCTGCGCTTCCGCCAGCGCGACATCGAGCTGAAAGGCCACGCGATCGAATGCCGGATCAACGCCGAGGACCCGTTCAAGTTCACGCCGTCGCCGGGACGCATCACCACGTTCCACGTGCCGGGCGGCCCGGGCATCCGGGTCGACTCGCATGCCTACGCCGGCTACTACGTGCCGGCGTACTACGATTCAATGGTCGGCAAGGTGATCGCCTACGGCGCCACCCGCGAGCAGGCGATCCGACGGATGCAGATCGCGCTGTCCGAGATGGTGGTCGAAGGCATCCAGACCAACATCCCGCTGCACCGCGAACTGATGGTCGACGCCCGCTTCATCGAGGGCGGCACCAACATCCACTACCTGGAACAGAAGCTCGCCGACAAGCCCGACCTGCCGAAGGAAGCGACGCGGCCGGCCGAACGTCAAGGCGAAGCGGCCTGAGCGCCTCGCGATGAGCTGGACCGAGATCGTCATCGACGTCGAGCGCGACCAGGCGGAAGCCCTGTCCGACGCGCTGATGGATGCCGGCATGCTGTCGGTGTCGATCGAGGATGCGGACGTCGGCACCGAACAGGAGCAGCCGCTGTTCGGCGAGCCCGGCATGGAGCCGGAAGCGAACGCCTGGCAGCACAGCCGGGTGGTTGCGCTGGCTCCGTCCGGTGTCGACGCCGCGCGCATCGTCGCCGATGCCGCCGACGCGGCCGGCCTGCCGGCATTGCCGCCGTTCCGACTGCGCACGGTGCAGGAGCAAGACTGGGTGCGGTTGACGCAGTCGCAGTTCGACCCGATCCGGATCGGCCGCAACATCTGGGTGGTGCCGAGCTGGCACGACGCGCCGGACCCGAGCGCGGTGGTGCTGGAACTGGATCCGGGCCTCGCGTTCGGCACCGGTAGCCATCCGACCACGCATCTCTGCATGGAATGGCTCGAAGCCGAGCTGCCGGCAGGCGCGTCGGTGCTGGATTACGGCTGCGGCTCGGGCATCCTCGGCATCCTGGCGAAAAAGCTCGGCGCCGGCACGGTCTGCGGCGTCGACATCGATCCTCAGGCGATCGAGGCAGCGCGGCAGAACGCGCAACGCAACGGCTGCGAACTGACTGTCTGTCTGCCGGACGCGTTCGCCGCCGCTTTCCCCGGCACGCGTTTCGACGTGGTGGTCGCCAACATCCTCGCCGGCCCGCTGGCCGTCATGGCGCCGATGCTGGCCGGCCGCCTCGCGCCGCGCGGCCGACTGATCCTGTCAGGCATTCTGGTCGAACAGGCGGACGACATCATTGCTGCCTATCGCCCCTTTCTCGACATGGCCGTAGCCGCCGAGAAGGATGGCTGGGTGGCGATGAGCGGTCGCCCGTCGCCGCATCCGGCACGGCCTGCGGCCGGCGACAGCGAGTAGCGTCATGGCGCTCGCGACCCGTTGCCCCCACTGCAAGACCGCGTTCCGGGTTGCGAACGACCAGTTGAAGCTGCGCGGCGGGCTGGTGCGCTGCGGACAATGCAAGGAAATCTTCAACGGTATCGAGAACCTGTTGCCGGCGGACGCGACGCAGCGGCCGGCGACATCCTCCATCGATCCGGCACCGTTCCCCAAGCCGCAACCGCTCGCCGGACAAACGTCTCCGGTATCGCCGGTCACAACCCCGGCAACCCCGGCGATCCCTTCAGCCTCGTCGGTCGCGCCGCACTCCGCGGCGGTTCCGCCCGCGGTGCACAGCGCCGAAGATACGAGCGCGGCATCTTCGGACCCCGGCGGTGAATCGGCGGCGACGCCGGACGCCGCGCCGCCGATCGATCCGCTGCTGCGGATGACATTGCTGGATTTCGCTGCGCGCGATGACGACACGGACGAGTCGCCTGGTCAGGGCGATGCGCAGGACACCGGCGCCGCATCGCCCGCGCGCCGCGCCGCGCACGCATCGCCGGCGGACCAGCACGATCCGATCGATGCGGCGATTGCCGCGATCGCCGCAAGTCCGGCGCGAAGTCCGGGACGCGCGCCGTGGAACATGCTGCGCGGTCGCGGCAGGCAAAAGGATGAAGACGAAGAGCAGGAAGACGACGAGCGGGAAGACGATCACGACCGGGAGCCCGGCTTCGTGATCGAGGGGCGTCGCAAGTCGCGGCGCGCGGCACGGACGGCGTGGCTGACGCTGGCGGCGGTGCTGCTGGGATTCGCGCTGCTGGCTCAGATCGCCTACGCGATGCGAAGCAGCATCCTGTCCCGCTTTCCGCAAAGCGCACCGGTTCTCGCCTCTGCCTGCCGGGTTCTCGGCTGCGAACTGTCGCTGCCTACGGAAACCGATGCACTGTTGATCGAGTCGAGCGACCTGCAGTCGACCGTGGCGGGCAGCGACATCCTGGCCCTGTCCTTCCTGCTGCGCAACCGGAGTTCCTCGACCCAGGCCTGGCCGAGCATCGAACTGACGATGAACGACGCCAACGACAAGCCGCTCGCGCGCAAGGTGTTCGCACCCCGCGACTATCTGCATGCAGCGGCGGCGGTCGACGCCGGCATCCCGGCCGATCGCGAACACGCAGCGAAAATCCTGTTCCGGTTCACCGGCCCGAAGGCATCGGGCTACCGGATCTATCTTTTCTACCCCTGAACGCGGCACCGGCGCTCGCTGCAGCCGGTACGGCGGCGTTCAGAACAATGCGGCAATGACCGTTTCGACCAGTTGCAGCGCGATCCGCAACAGGATCAGCGCCACCAGCGGCGACAGGTCGATGCCGCCCAGCGGCGGAATCACCCTCCGCAACGGCGACAGCAGCGGTGCGTTCAGCGCGCGCACATAGGGCGCCAGCGGCGCATACGGATTGACCCAACTGAAGATCGCTTCGATGATCAGCAGGCCGGTGAAGCCGTAGCAAATCCATTGCGCCAGCCGCACCAGCGACAGCAGCAGCAGCAACTTCGGCGAGACGCCGGCCACGAGAGACAGGTGAATCAGCGTGGCCAGCACCGTGATGAGAAACGCGCCGAGCAGGGACGCCCAGTCGACGCCGCCGGTACCGGGAATGATCTTGCGCAGCGGCCGCACCAGCCAGTCGGTCGACTGATAGATGAATTGCCCGAGCGAGGTGGGCGGCCTGACACGGACCACCTGCGTCCAGAACCGAAGCAACAGCACGCCGGTCAGCAGCGCGGCGATCGTATCGATGACCAGTGTCACGGTATCGTAAAGCACGAAATCTCCCTAAAAAAAACCCGTTGCACGGCTTGCGCGATGCAACGGGTTGGCGTTGCCTGACAGCGTCAGGCATTTTACTGCGACGATATTACGGACGCGGACCGGTCGGAAACGGCCAAGCGGCGGCCGGGCTCAGGACGGTCTTGGCTGCCGGCGTCGCTGCTGCGTTCGCTGCCGGAGCTGCGGCGGGAGCGGTAGCCTTCTTGGCTGCCTTCTTCGGCGCCGCGGCCTTCTTGGCGGCGGTCGGCTTGGCGGGCGCTGCCGACTACGCGACCGGCTTGGCGGCTGCCTGCTTCGCTGCCGGCTTCTTCGCAGCGGCCGTCTTCTTCGGCGCTGCAGCCTTCTTCGCGTCCGGCTTGGCGGCTGCCTTCTTCGCTGCCGGCTTCTTCGCAGCGGCCGTCTTCTTCGGTGCTGCTGCCTTCTTCGCGACCGGCTTGGCGGCTGCCTTCTTC
>JBQCGO010000040.1:0-2596 GCA_051955575.1 Burkholderiaceae bacterium | reverse complement strand
ACGCAACCGCCGGTTTCCTCGGCCAGGTCCTGCAGATCGGGATCGACGTAGTAGTGAGCGACCAGTGCTGCCTCGTTTTCCTGCAGCAGGCGGCGGATGCGTTCCTTCAGTGCCGGTTTTTCGTCGGCCGGAACGGTTTCCGGAGCACGCGCCCAGGCATGCGCGACACAGGTCGCGCCTTCCGGGACCGGTCGGTCGTACTCGACCGATTTGAGAAAAAGATTCATGTCTCCTTCCGAAGAAATGGCGACGCATGCATCGCCGCATCGTTGTCCCGCGCCTCGCACAGCCATGCGCCATGCCGAGCGGGCGTCAGAAAACCGGCCGGGACGACGGAATTTTCCGCTTTCGCGCTGCGGATTCACCGTGTTGCACGTACCGTGATCGCTTAAAAACTTGCACTACGGAATCACCGTTTGCATGGAACAATCGTTGCTGCCGGTACGCGTTTTCCGGTTCCCTGGGAGCGGTTCTCGAACCCGGGCAAGCGGACAAGATTATACGTCCGACGGCATTTCCCGATGGATGCCCCATCGTCGGCGACGTCACTCGACTCTTCGGAGGCGCCATGCACGACATGATCTACGACAAGACCGCAGCCGGGCGGGATGAAATCTCGACCCGGCAGAACGGCCTCCTTCCCCGCCTGCGCACGCTTCTTCTGCTGGTGGACGGCAAGACCAACGCAGAGGCCCTGCTGAAAAAAGTTGCCGGCCTCGGCCTCGGCGAGACTCATCTGGAAGAGTTGCGGCAGCAAGGCTTCATTGCGGCGAAACCGGAAGAGCCGGCTGCGGCGCCGGACGTTCCTACACCAGCCTCGGCTCCCGCCCCATTGGTCGGCGCCCTGCCCGCGGCGCCGCAGGAGTCGGAAGCGGCGCAACGATTTCAGGCGCTCTATCAGTTCTACAACGACACGATCCGCAGCAACCTCGGGCTGCGCGGGCTGCCGCTCCAGCTCAAGGTCGAAAAGGCGGCGACGATGGAAGAACTGCGCGCAATCCGGGAGCCCTATCTGGAAGCCGTCGCCAAGGCGAAAGGCGACAACGTGGCGCAAGGCTTGCGCAGCCGGCTCGACGGCCTGCTAAGCCTGCCGCCCATGTCCGTCAGCGACTTCCCGACAAACGTTTCCGGCTGAAGCGCCGAGCGAACCTTCGCATCGCCGTTACTGGATACCCTGGCTGGCGAGGTAATCCTCGTAGCCGCCCTGGAAATCGGTGATGCCGTCTTCCTTGACTTCCAGCACCCGGGTCGCAAGCGAGGACACGAATTCCCGGTCGTGCGAAACAAAGACCAGCGTGCCGGCATATTGCTCGAGCGCGATGTTCAGCGACTCGATCGACTCCATGTCCATGTGGTTGGTCGGCTCGTCCATCATCAGCACGTTGTGCCGGCCCAGCATCAGCTTGCCGTACATCATCCGCCCCTTCTCGCCGCCGGACAGCACGCCGACCGGCTTCTTCACGTCGTCGCCGGAAAACAGCAGGCGACCGAGAATCGACCGCACCGCCTGATCGTCGTCGCCCTCCTTCGTCCACTGCTCCATCCAGGCGGTCAGTGTCTTGCCGTCGGCGAATTCGTCGGTCGCGTCCTGCGGCATGTAACCGACGTTCGCGTTCTCGGCCCACTTCACCGAGCCGGCGTCCGGCAGCAAGCCGCAGCGTTCGCCGCCGATGCAGCGCAGCAGCGTGGTCTTGCCGACGCCGTTGGCGCCGACGATCGCCACCTTTTCGCCCGCCTGGATGCTGATGCCGAAGCGCTCGAACAGCGTCCGGTCGTAAGTCTTGGCGATGCCTTCCACGTCGACCGCCTGCCGATGCAGTTTCTTCTCGCCCTCGAAGCGGATGTACGGGTTGGCGCGGGAAGACGGCTTGATGTCTTCCACCTTGATCTTCTCGATCTGCTTCGCGCGCGAGGTCGCCTGCCGCGCCTTCGATTTGTTGGCCGAGAAGCGACGCACGAATTCCTGCAGTTCGGCGACCCGCTCCTTCGCCTTCGCGTTGGCCGCGAGCTGCTGCGCGCGCGCCTGCGAGGACGCCAGCATGTAGTCATCGTAGTTGCCGGGATAGATTTTCAGCGTGCCGAAATCCATGTCGGCGATGTGGGTACAGACCTGGTTCAGGAAGTGGCGATCGTGCGAGATGATGATCATCGTCGAGTTGCGCTCGTTGAGCACGTTCTCGAGCCAGCGGATGGTGTTGATGTCGAGGTTGTTGGTCGGCTCGTCGAGCAGCAGGATGTCCGGGTTCGAGAACAGCGCCTGCGCCAGCAGCACGCGCAGCTTCCAGCCGGGCGCGACGTTGCTCATCGGGCCGTTGTGCTGCTCGATCGGCACGCCCACGCCGAGCAGCAGTTCGCCGGCGCGCGCCTCGGCGGTGTAGCCGTCGTACTCGGCGAACTTGGCTTCCAGTTCGGCTGCCTTCATGTAGTCGTCGTCGGTTGCGTCCGGGTTGGCGTAGATCGCGTCGCGTTCGCTCATCGCGGCCCACATCTCGGTGTGGCCCATCATGACCACGTCGAGCACGCGCATGTCTTCGTAGGCGAACTGGTCCTGGCGCAGCTTGCCGAGCCGCTCGTTCGGGTCGAGCATGACGTTGCC
>JBQCGO010000039.1:0-5435 GCA_051955575.1 Burkholderiaceae bacterium | reverse complement strand
GCGTTCCCGCTGCCGCTGACCGCGACCGCGCACCAGATGTTCCTGTCGGCCGCGGCGGCCGGCCACGGCGGCGAGGACGACGCGGCGGTGGTGAAGATCTTCCCCGGCATCGAGTTGCCGAAAAACGGAGCGGCGCAATGACGGCCCCCCTGCTCGGCTGCATCGCCGACGATTTCACCGGCGCGACCGACCTGGCCGGTATGCTGGTGCGCGCCGGCATGCGCACGGTACAGATGATCGGCGTGCCGGGCGGCAACGTGCCGGCCGACGTCGATGCGGTGGTGGTCGCGCTGAAGTCGCGCACGATTCCCGCCGCCGACGCCATCGCGCAATCGCTCGCCGCACTGCGCCGGCTGCGCGACGCCGGCTGCCGGCAGTTCTACTTCAAGTACTGCTCGACCTTCGATTCGACCGACGCCGGCAACATCGGCCCGGTCGCCGATGCGCTGATGACCGCGCTCGATACCGACTTCACGATCGCCTGCCCGGCCTTTCCCGAGAACGGCCGCTCGATCTACAAGGGCCACCTGTTCGTCGGCGATGCGCTGCTGTCCGACAGCGGCATGCGCGACCATCCGCTGACGCCGATGACCGACGCCAATCTGGTCCGCGTATTGCAGCGGCAGACGCAGCGCCGGGTCGGCCTGATCGAGGAGAGCGTGGTCGCGGCCGGCGCCGACGCGATCCGCGCGAAGATGGCTGCGCTGCGCAATGACGGCGTCGGCATCGCGATCGTCGACGCGATCTCCAACGCCGACCTGATACAGATCGGCGCCGCCTGCGCGGACCTGCCGCTGGTCACCGCCGGCTCCGGCATCGCGCTCGGCCTGCCGCAGAATTTCGATCTTTCCGAACGCCCGGCGGATGCCGCGGCATTGCCGCCGATCGCCGGCCGGCGCGCGATCGTCGCCGGCAGCTGCTCGCAGGCGACGCAGGCGCAGGTCGCGCACGCAAAGACCACCGGGATGCCGGCATTCGCCATCGATCCGCGCCGCCTCGGCGCCGGCGAGGACCTCGCCGCACAGGCGCTCGCATGGGCCGCCCCGCTGCTCGACCGCGGCCCAGTGCTGGTCTACGCGACGGCTTCGGCGGACGCGGTCCGGGCGGCCCAGGCCGAACTCGGCGTCGCGCGCGCCGGGGCGCTGGTCGAGGACGCGCTCGCGTCGATCGCGCGCGGCCTCGTAGCGCAGGGCGTGCGGCAACTGATCGTCGCTGGCGGCGAGACGTCCGGCGCGGTGGTCAACGCGCTCGGCGTGACCGGCCTGCGCATCGGCCCGCAGATCGACCCTGGCGTGCCGTGGACCGCGAGCCTCGGCGCCGCGCCGCTGGCGCTCGCGCTGAAGTCCGGCAACTTCGGCAGCACCGACTTTTTCACCAAGGCATGGAGCCTGCTGCGATGAACGAATCCGCACTGCGCGAAGCGATCTGCGCCTGCGGCAAGTCGCTGTTCGAGCGCGGCCTGACCGCGGGCAGCAGCGGCAACATCAGCGTGCGGCTCGACGACGGCTGGCTGATGACGCCGACCAACGCCTCGCTCGGCCGGCTCGACCCG
Source organism: Burkholderiaceae bacterium (assembly GCA_051955575.1). GTDB lineage: Bacteria > Pseudomonadota > Gammaproteobacteria > Burkholderiales > Burkholderiaceae_D > JBQCGO01. Next base: position 3,883 of record JBQCGO010000039.1, on the reverse strand, counting down.
GCGCGCCTGTCGAAGCTCGACCGCGACGGCCGGCTGGTGTCGGGCGACGCACCGACCAAGGAAGCCTTCCTGCACCGCGCGATGTACGCCGAGCGCGGCGGCGCGGGCGCGATCGTGCATCTGCATTCGACGCATTCGGCCGCGGTATCGTGCATGAGCGGGCTGGATGCCTGCGACTGCATCCCGCCGCTGACCGCGTATTTCGTGATGAAGATCGGCAAGCTGCCGCTGGTCCCGTACCACCGTCCCGGCGACCCGAAGCTCGGCGACGCGATCCGCGGACTGGCCGGCCGCCACACCGCGGTGCTGCTCGCCAATCACGGTCCGGTGGTCGCCGGCAAGACGCTCGACGCCGCGACCAACGCGATCGAGGAACTGGAGGAAACCGCGAAGCTGTTCCTGCTGCTGCGCGGCCATCATCCGCGCGTACTGACCGCCGACGAGATCGCCGAACTGCATGCCGCGTTCCCATCCGACAACTGATCAACGGAGCCTGACCCGATGCCGAAATTCGCCGCCAACCTGACGATGCAGTTCAACGAAGTCCCGTTCCTCGACCGCTTCGCCGCCGCCGCGCAAGCCGGCTTCGAAGCGGTCGAGTTCCTGTTCCCGTACGATCACAGCCCCGAGGAAGTCGCCGCCGCGCTGAAGCAGAACGGCCTGCGCAACGTGCTGTTCAACCTGCCGCCGGGCGACTGGGCCGCCGGCGAGCGCGGCATCGCCTGCCTGCCGGGCCGCGAGGCGGAGTTCCGCGCGTCGGTCGACAAGGCGCTGCGCTACGCGATCGCGCTCGGCACGCCGAACCTGCACGCGATGGCCGGCCTGGTGCCGGCCGGTGCCGATCGCACGGCCTGCCGCGCCACCTACGTCGCCAACCTGCGCCACGCCGCCGGCGCGCTCGCGCCGCACGGCATCACGCTGCTGATCGAACCGATCAATGCGCGCGACATGCCGGGCTATTTCCTCAACACCCAGGCCGACGCGCACGCAATCCGCGAGGAAGTCGGCGCGCCGAACCTGAAGGTGCAGATGGACTTTGATCACGCGCAGATCGTCGAGGGCGACATCGCGACCAAGCTGCGGCGCTACCTGCCCGACGTCGGCCACATCCAGATCGCCGGCGTGCCGGACAGGCACGAACCGGACACCGGCGAAGTCAACTATCCCTACCTGTTCCGCCTGCTCGACGAACTCGGCTACGACGGCTGGATCGGCTGCGAATACCGGCCGGCGAAGGGCACGGTCGAGGGGCTGGGGTGGATGAAGCGGGTGTGAGCCGGCGCGGCGGACGCGGCAGAAACATCCGGGGCGCCGCCACTGTCTGACTCGTCCGGCATCGTCGCGTGCCGCGCGGTCCGCCGCGATGTTCGGGGAAAGGCGAAACATGTTCATGGTGTACTGGACCGAGATCCGCGACGGCGGCAAGTCGCCGCACCAGCGGGAATTCGACAGCGCCGACATGATGGGCGCGATGGCGTTGATGGAGTCGCTTCGCGCACGCCCGCCCGCCGGCGAAGGCATCGGCTTCGTCACGATGCAATCGGAAAAACCGGACGCGGTCGGCCATCCGGGCGTGGCCGATCCGGGTCCGGATTACAACTGGAAGAAGCGACGGCGCTGAGCGCTGCCGGCAAACGCTTCAGTGTTACGCGTCAAGGCTTCCAGGCATGGATTCCAGTTGGCGAAAGAGCGCGGGCAACGCGGTCTGCACTGTCGCCCACACGATGTCCAGGTCGATATCGAAGTAGCCGTGCGCAATCCGGTTGCGCATGCCCGTCATCTGTTTCCACGGAACGTCGGGGTGGCGTTCGACGAGAGCGGCATGCTCCTGCATCAGGCGCGTCGCAGCTTCGCCCAGCACGATCAGGTTCAGGATGACGGCCTGTAGGTGCGCCTGTTGGTGCGCTTGTCGGCAAGGAAATGCTTCTTGTCCGAATCGTCGAGATAGGAACAGGCCAGCCGCGCGGCGTCGATCATGTGATCGAGGTAGTCGACCGCACAGGATGGCTTCATAGCGGCGAGGCTTCGGACAGCACGACGTCCCGGAACGATGGCGGCAGATCCCCGGGCGTCAGCAGGTCGACCTTCACGCCCAGCAATTCCTCGAGCTCTACCTGCAGGCCGCCGAGGTCGAACAACGTCGCACCGGGCAGCGGATCGACGAGCAGGTCCAGGTCGCTGTCTTCGCCGTCCTCCCCGCGCAGGACGGAGCCGAACACCCGGGGGTTGGCGCTCTTGAAAGCGGCCACCGCCTGCTTCACGGTGGCGCGCTTGGTCCGCAATGCTTCGGAAGGCTTCATGTCGTAGTCTCGCTCTGGGTTTTGCGGGATGATAGCGCGAACACGCCGGGCGGCACTGCGTTGTGTGTCTGCCTGGCAAGCGTGCCACCGTGAGCTTACGGCCGAGGCATCTCCTCCATCTCGCGCGGCACCAACACCGCTTCGGTAACGCCGTCGATCTCGACATCCTCCCATCGCAATTGGCAGGCCACCCGGTGCGGGAATGACCGAGTCACGCAGATTTCGTGCTGGTGTCCCGAACACGGATTTCCGAGTGCGCGGGAATGACTGATCAAACTGCCGAGCGGTTGCTTCCTCACCTACTGGCTGTCCGCGTGCGCGGGAATGACTGCGGCGAGCATCATCGCGCATCTTCTTGCCTCCACCGGCATGACAGCCCGATAGCCATTTCCGACGATACGGCGCCTCCGCTACACCGTCGGCGCGAACGGCTTGCCGAGGTCGAGTCCGAGTTCGCGCGCCCAGTTCTCCCGTTCCGCGTCGGCCCGTTCGCGATGCACTTCCGACAGCGCTGCGAACGCAATCCAGCGCGCGTCGACCTCGAAGAAGTCGCGCAGCGCGGCGCGCGTGTCGCTGCGGCCGAAGCCGTCGGTGCCGAGGGTGACGTAGTGCGCCGGCACGTAGGCGCGGATGCCTTCGGGCAGCAGCCGCACGTAGTCGCTGGCCGCGATCACCGGCGCGTCGCTGCCGCCGAGCCGGCGCGTCACGTAAGCCGGTTCGCCGTCGCCGGACAGCCGTTGCCGCCGCTCGGCCGCGATACCGTCGCGCGCGAGTTCGGTGTAGCTGGTCACGCTCCAGACCTCGGCGGCGATCGACCATTTTTCCACCAGCAGGTCGGCTGCGGCCAGCGCTTCCTTCAGCAGCGCACCGGAGCCGAGCACGCGCACCTGAGGCGGCGACGACGATTCCCGCACCCGATGCATGCCGCGCAGGATCCCTTCGGCCGCGCCGCCCAGCATCGACGGCTGCGCCTCGTTCTGGTTCCCGACGGTGACGTAATAGAACACGTCCTCGCGCTCTTCCAGCATGCGGCGCATGCCGTCGCGCACGATCACCGCGAGCTCGTACGCGGTGGCCGGATCGTAGGCGACGCAGTTCGGAATGGTCGACGCGACCACGTGGCTGGAGCCGTCCTGGTGCTGCAGGCCCTCGCCGCCGAGCGTGGTGCGGCCCGAGGTCGCGCCGACCAGGAAGCCGCGCGCACGCTGGTCGGCCGCCGCCCAGATCAGGTCGCCGACGCGCTGGAAGCCGAACATCGAGTAGTAGATGTAGAACGGCAGCATCGGCAGCCCGTGCACCGCGTAGCTGGTCGCGGCCGCGGTCCACGACGAGATCGCGCCGGCTTCGCTGATGCCCTCTTCCAGGATCTGGCCGTCGCGCGCCTCGCGGTACGACAGGATGGAGCCGATGTCTTCCGGCTCGTAGAGCTGGCCCTGCGAGGAATAGATGCCGACCTGCCGGAACAGGTTGGCCATGCCGAAGGTGCGCGCCTCGTCGGCGACGATCGGCACGATGCGCTTGCCCAGCGCCGGGTCCTTCAAGAGGCTGCCGAGGATGCGCACCAGCGCCATCGTGGTCGACAT
>JBQCGO010000038.1:0-4802 GCA_051955575.1 Burkholderiaceae bacterium | reverse complement strand
CCACCTCCGAGGTGTACGGCATGTGCCACGACGAGGAATTCGATCCCGAGGAATCGGAACTGATCTGCGGACCGATCAACAAGCCGCGCTGGATCTACTCCTGCGCGAAGCAGCTGATGGACCGCGTGATCTGGGGCTACGGGATGGAGGAAGGTTTGAACTTCACGCTGTTCCGCCCGTTCAACTGGATCGGCTCAGGTCTCGATTCGATCCACACGCCGAAGGAAGGCAGTTCGCGCGTGGTGACCCAGTTCTTCGGCCACATCGTTCGCGGCGAGAATATCTCGCTGGTCGACGGCGGCCACCAGAAGCGCGCGTTCACCTACATCGACGACGGCATCGACGCGCTGATGAAGATCATCGCCAACAAGAACGACGTGGCCAGCGGCAAGATCTACAACATCGGCAACCCGGCCAACAACTACTCGATCCGCGACCTCGCGCGGATGATGCTCGACCTTGCCGCCGAGTACCCCGAGTACGCCGAGTCGGCCAAGCAGGTGAAGCTGGTCGAGACGACCTCCGATGCCTACTACGGCAAGGGCTACCAGGACGTGCAGAACCGCGTGCCGAAGATCACCAACACCTGCGAGGAACTGGGCTGGAAGCCGACCACGACCATGCCCGACACGCTGCGCAACATCTTCGACGCGTATCGCGGCCAGGTCGCCGAAGCACGCGCACTGATGGATTGAGCGAGCCGCGCCTGTGCCGAAGCTCGTCCTGAAGGTCGACGCCGACACGCTGCGCGGCACCCGCGAAGGCGTGCCGAACCTGGTGCGGATGCTGGAGCGGCGCGACGCGCAGGCGACCTTCCTGTTCACGCTCGGCCCGGACCACACCGGCTGGGCGCTGCGCCAGATCTTCCGGCCGGGCTTCTTCGGCAAGGTGTCGCGCACTTCGGTGATCGAGCACTACGGCTTGAAGACGCTGATGTACGGCGTGCTGCTGCCCGGCCCCGACATCGGCAAGCGCTGCGCCGTCGTCATGCGCGCGGTGCGCGACGCCGGCTTCGAGTGCGGCGTCCACACCTGGGACCATCGGGTCTGGCAGGACAGCATCCGCGGTCGCGACGCCGGCTGGACCGAGAGCACGATGCGGCGCAGCTGGGAACGCTATGCCGACATCTTCGGGCAGGCGCCCGCTACCCACGGCGCTGCCGGCTGGCAGATGAATCCGCATGCGTTCGCCATGCTCGACGACTTCGGCATCGCCTATGCGTCCGACGGCCGGGCGTTGCTGGCCGAATCCGGCGCGCTGGTCAGGCCCGATGCCGGCCCGCACCGTGTGCGCCTCGCCGATCGGACGCTCTCCTGCGTGCAAATGCCGACCACACTGCCGACACTGGACGAACTGCTGGGCCGCGACATCGGCGGACGCCGGATCGACGCGACCAACGCCGCCGGATTCCTGCTCGACCTGACCGCTGCCCCGCGCGACCACGTGTTCACCCTCCATGCCGAGCTTGAAGGCCAGAAACTCGCCCCCATCTTCGAAGAATTGATGTCGGGATGGCAATCCCAAGGGTATGATCTGGTGTCGATGGCCGATTACTGGCAGACCGTCCGGAACGATGTTCTGCCGGTTCACCCGGTGACTTGGGGCACGTTGCCCGGCCGCTCGGGCGAACTGATCGTCGACGCGGCCTAGCGCAAGTCAGCAGCGGAACCGCGGCCTGTCGACATGATCGTATCCTTGCCGGAAAGCGCCGCCGAACCCATCATCGGAGTCACCTAACCAAGAGTCGGAGAACCACGTGTTTGCCCAGCCTTCCACTATCGACCCCGCGCCGGCCGGCGGGCTTCCCGACTTTTCGGCGCCGATGACCGGCGGCAAGACCTTCCGCCTCGACGACTTCCGCGGTCGCAACCTGATCCTCTATTTCTATCCGAAAGACGACACGCCCGGATGCACCGCCGAAGGTTTGCGCTTCCGCGACCTCTACCCCGAATTCCAGGCGCACAATACCGACATCTTCGGCATCAGCCGCGACAGCCTGGCCTCGCATGAGCGCTTCAAGGCGAAACTGGAAATGCCGTTCGAACTGATCTCCGATCCCGATGAGGAAATCTGCCGTCAGTTCGGCGTGATGAAGTCGAAAATGATGTACGGCAAGCAGGTGCGCGGCATCGAGCGCAGCACCTTCGCAATTGACTCCGCCGGAAGATTGGTGAAAGAATGGCGTGGCATCAAGGTTCCCGGGCATGTCGACGACGTGCTCGATTTCGTAAAGAACTTCGAGTGACCGGATCGACTGCTTCGGCAACCGCATTGAGTCCGTTTCGTTTCCTTCCCAGAGCCGTTCGCCGAGGTGTTCCGCCTTCGCGAACGGCTTTGTCTTTTCCGGCCGCCGTTTCATTGCGGCACGCGCCCCGCAGCGAGCGCGCCCGCGCAACGGCGCAGCATCGACCGGGCGGTCTTCGTCCGGACATTTCCTGACCCGAGGTTCGCATGCCACTCCCCAAACCGCCGACCAAGCCCGCGTCCGTTCTTGCTCCGGAAGAGTATCCGGCCGCAGAGCCCGGCAAGCCGATGAAGCCGCACATCCAACTGGTTGAACCGGCGCCCGCGCCGCCGGCAGCGCCGGTCGCCCGCGGCAAGATCACTGAAAAGTCGCCTGCGCCGAAGCCGAAGGCCGAATCCAAGACGGCGCCAAAGGCGGCCTCGGAAACCCGGATCAAGTCCAACGCCAGCCGCGTCGCCGACAAGTCTGGCGTCACCAAGCTGTTCGTGCTCGATACCAACGTGCTGATGCACGATCCGACCTCGCTGTTCCGCTTCGAGGAGCACGACGTCTACCTGCCGATGATGACGCTGGAGGAACTCGACGACCACAAGAAAGGCATGTCCGAAGTCGCGCGCAACGCCCGCCAGGTGTCGCGCTCGCTCGACGCGCTGGTGGCCGATACTGCCGAGGACGCGATCGACCAGGGCATTCCGCTGGCCAAGCTGGGCAACAAGGATGCGAAGGGCCGCCTGTATTTCCAGACCCAGTTGCAGGACGTCAGCGCGCCGAAGAATCTGCCGGCCGGGAAGGCCGACAACCAGATCCTCGGCGTAGTTCAGGCGCTGGCGAAGCAATTCCCGGGACGTCCGGTGGTGCTGGTGTCGAAAGACATCAACATGCGGATCAAGGCGCGCGCGGTCGGCCTGCCGGCGGAGGAATATTTCAACGACCACGTGCTGGAAGACACCGACCTGCTGTATTCGGGCATCGTGCAGTTGCCGGACGACTTCTGGAACCGCCACGCCAAGGGTATGGAATCCTGGCAGGAGAACCGGCATGGCATCAGCACGACGTTCTACCGGATCACCGGCCCGGTGGTGCCATCGCTGCTGGTCAACCAGTTCGTCTACCTGGAGCCGAAGAACGGCGAGGCCGCATTCTACGGACAGGTCACGCAAGTCAGCGGCAAGACCGCCGTGCTGCGCACGCTGCGCGACTACAGCCACGCGAAGCACAGCGTCTGGGGCATCACCGCGCGCAACCGCGAGCAGAATTTCGCGCTCAACCTGCTGATGGACCCGGACTGCGACTTCGTCACGCTGCTCGGACAGGCCGGCACCGGCAAGACCCTGCTCGCGCTGGCGGCCGGCCTGGCGCAGGTGCTGGAAACCAAGACCTACAACGAGATCATCGTCACCCGCGTGACGGTACCGGTCGGTGAAGACATCGGCTTTTTGCCGGGCACCGAAGAGGAAAAGATGTCGCCGTGGATGGGCGCGTTCGACGACAACCTGGAAGTGCTGAACAAGTCCGACAGCGACGCCGGCGAATGGGGCCGCGCCGCGACCCAGGACCTGATCCGCTCGCGTATCAAGATCAAGTCGCTCAACTTCATGCGCGGGCGCACCTTCGTCAACAAGTTTCTGATCGTCGACGAGGCGCAGAACCTGACGCCGAAGCAGATCAAGACGCTGGTCACGCGCGCCGGCCCCGGCACCAAGATCGTCTGCCTGGGCAACATCGCGCAGATCGACACGCCCTACCTGACCGAAGGCTCCAGCGGCCTGACCTACGTGGTCGACCGCTTCAAGGGCTGGTCGCACAGCGGCCACGTGACGCTGGCGCGCGGCGAGCGCTCGCGCCTGGCCGACCACGCGACGGAAGTGCTGTAGCGGCCGGCGGACGTCCCGCAGGCAACAACGCGGGGGCTGCGCTCCTCCCCGGGAGCGCGGCCCCCGCTTCATTTCGGCTTACAGAATCTTCGGGCCGCTCATGGATCTTCTTCAAGCCGCTGACGCGGTCTTCAAGCCACTCGCAGGATCTTCAGACCGATCAACGGATCTTCAGACCGTTCAAAGGATCTTCAAACCAACATACCAGGCGATCGCCGCCAGGAAGGCCGAGGCCGGAATCGTCAGGATCCAGGCCCAGACGATGTTCCCCGCCACGCCCCAGCGCACCGCCGACATCTTGCGCGCGGCGCCGACGCCGACGATGGCGCCGGTGATGGTGTGCGTGGTAGACACCGGCACGCCGAGCGCGGTGGCCAGGAACAGCGTGATCGCACCGCCGGTTTCCGCGCAGAATCCGCCGACCGGCTTCAGCTTGGTGATCTTCTGCCCCATCGTCTTGACGATGCGCCAGCCGCCGAACAGCGTGCCGAAGCCGATCGCGCTGTAGCAGCTGATGATCACCCACCAAGGCGGCTGCGGCTGGTCGAGCGGCGTCATGCCGGCGCTCAACAGCAGCATCCAGATGATGCCGATGGTCTTCTGCGCGTCGTTGCCGCCGTGGCCGAGGCTGTACATCGACGCCGACAGCAGTTGCAGCCGGCGGAACCACTTGTCGACTTTCG
>JBQCGO010000037.1:0-3608 GCA_051955575.1 Burkholderiaceae bacterium | reverse complement strand
CGTCGACCATGATCTGCAGCGGCGACGCGATGCGTTCCGGCTTGCCGTACACCGTAGCGCTGCCCGTCTTGTCGGCCGCGTTCACGTTGGCCGCGTTTTCCCACGGCTGCACGGCGTCCGGCAGGTACAGGTTCGACACCGTGAAGCCGGTCAGGCCGGCCTTCGGCTTGGCGCCGCGGCCGGTCGCGCCCTCGTCGCGGATCTCGCCGCCGGCGCCGGTCGACGCGCCGGGGAATGGCGAGATCGCGGTCGGGTGGTTGTGCGTCTCGACCTTCATCAGCGTGTGGGTCAGCTCGTCCGACGCCTCGTAGACGTTGCCCTGCGCCGCGCCGCGCTGGTAGAAGCGCGAGACGACGCCGCCTTCCATCACCGACGCGTTGTCGCTGTACGCGACCACGGTGCCCTTCGGCTGCAGCGCGTGGGTATTGCGGATCATCGCGAACAGCGAGCGGTCCTGCGCCTCGCCGTCGACGGTCCAGCTGGCATTGAAGATCTTGTGGCGGCAGTGCTCGCTGTTGGCCTGCGCGAACATCATCAGCTCGACGTCGGTCGGGTTGCGTTCCAGCCTGCGGAAGGCGTCGAGCAGGTAGTCGATCTCGTCGTCCGACATTGCCAGGCCGAGTTCGGCGTTGGCGCGCACCAGCGCTTCGCGGCCGCCGCCGAGCACGTCGACCGTCTGCAACGGCTGGCCCGGGATGTCGCGGAACAGCGCCGCCGCGTCGGCCGCATCGCGCAGCACGGTTTCGGTCATCCGGTCGTGCAGCAGCGCCATGACCGCCGGCAGCGACTCCGCCGCGATGGTCTTCGCGCCGCCGAACAAACCGACCTTGCGGCGGATCCGGAACGACACGCCGCGCTCGATCCGATGCACGTGCGTCATGCCGCAGTTGCGCGCGATATCGGTCGCCTTGCTCGCCCACGGCGAGATGGTCCCGAAGCGCGGTACCACGACGAATTCCTCCCCGTACTGTTCACCATTTTCGCTGCCGTCGAACGGCTCGCCGTAGGTCAGCAGCGCGCCCAGGCGGTCGAGGTCCTGCTGCGTCAGCGCGGTCGTTGCGTCGACGAAGTGCAGATATCGGCCGCTGACGGCGGCAATGGCGGGATCGATCGACTGGAGTTGCGTGAGAAGACGTTGCGCGCGGAAGGCGGAAAGCGCGTTGGAACCCGGCAGGATCAGCATGGCGGAGGAGCGGAACGAGGCAGCGCGGCTGCGTTGGAAGGGAAACGCGGATTATACCGTGCGCCCCTCCTGCGGACCGGTGCCCCGGGCTACTCGCCGAGCAGTTCCGCGATGCTGTTCATGCCCTCGACGCGCTCGGTCACGACCTTGACGATGACGATGATCGGGATGCCCAGCAGCAGCCCCGGCACGCCCCACAGCCAGCCCCAGAACAGCAGACCGATGAACACCGCGGCCGGGTTCATCCGGGCGATCCGCCCCGCCATCCAGGTGGTGATGAAGGTGCCGACCAGCGTCGCCACCGCGAGCGTGATCGCCATCACCGCGAGCACCGAAGCCAGCGTGCCGAACTGCAGGAAGGCGGCCATGCCGAGCATCGCGACGGTCAGCAGCGGGCCGAAGTACGGGATCAGGTGCAGCAGGCCCGCCGCCAGCGCCCAGGCGCCGGCGTTGTTCAGCCCGAGCGCGGTCATGCCGACCCACATCAGAACCGCCAGCAGGCCGTTGGTCACCAGCAGCATGAACATGTAGCGCTGGATCGAGATATCGATGTCGTCCAGGATATGGACCGTGATCTTCTTCTTCGTCAGCGACGGGCCGGTGATCTTGACCAGCTTGCGTTTGAAGGTCTCGCCGGAAATGAGCAGGAAAAAGGCGAGGAAGATCACCATCGTCGCCTGCCCGAGAAACGCGGCCGCGCTCATCGAGCCGGTCAGCAACCAGTTGCTGAGGCGCGACGCCGGCTGCGCGACCACCACGGGGGCGGGCTGCTTGCCGTTCGCCGCGGCCGGGGCGGTGGCCTTTTCCAGCGCGCTGGCGGCTTCCTTCATCTTGTCCAGCGTGCCGTTGCGCGAGCCTTCCATCCGCTCCAGCGCGTTCCCGATCTTCCGGGTAGCAGCCGGCAGTTGACCGACGATGGATTCGAACTGTACGAACAGCGAGTTGGCCGCCAGGAGACCCCCGCAAAACAGCGAGAGCACCACGAGCGAGGTCCCGATCGTCCGGGGAATCCGCAGCCGTTCGAGCCAGGCGACCAGCGGGTTCAGCGTGTAGGCGAGGAAGACCCCGAACACGACCGGGATCAGGAATTTCTGCGCCCACTGGAGCAGATAGATGAAGGCGATCGTGGACAGCACCACGATCGCGGTGCGGCCGACGCCGGCAGGAAAGGGACCGGCCAGGGATTCGGCCGGGGCCGCGGTTTCGGCCGGCGCTTCGACAGGTGTGGTTGCGGTTGCGGCCTCGGTGTCGACGGCCGGTGCGGGCGCAGCACTGGGTGAAACGGGCGCCGCGGCCGCTGGCGCCAGCGGATCGGGCGCGACGGCGGCGTCGGCGGGTCGTGCGCTCATGGCGGAATATTTACAAGCGGGTCGTCGCGAAAGGCCCGCGACATCCGGCATCGAACGCGGGCGATGGCTCATTATCGGCCGCGCCGTTTCGCCGGACTTGCGCGCGGTCATGGTCGCGACGGATCGCGTCGCCGTTTTGCCGGCCAGACATGGTTGAAAAGCGCCGGCCGCGCAGCCTTTATGGCAAACTTCGGAGGCTGCCGCGCGTCTCCGCCGTCGGCGGCCGACGGTTGCCGCGCCCCTGGATGGGCGCCAGTGCCGCCCGTTTCACTCCGTCATCATTTCTTCAACATGTCCTCACCCAAGCAGGTCGTCGTCGTCGGCGCCGGCATCGCCGGCTTGTTCACCGCGTATTACCTGGCGCGCGCCGGACACGACGTGGCCGTGCTGGAACGGCATGGGAACGTCGCCGAGGAAGCCAGCTTCGGCAACGGCGGTCTGCTCGGCCCCGGCTGCCCGATGCCGCCGGTCGCACCGCCGCCGCGCAACCGCGTGCTCGCCGCGATGTTCCGCCAGGAAGGCTCGGTGATCCTGGGGCCGCAGGTCGACCGCGCGCTGTGGCGCTGGATCCGCGCCTGGCAGGACGAATGCACCGACCCGCGCTTCGCCGAGAACGCGCTGCGGATGCAACGCCTCGCCGCGTACGGCAGGCCGCTCCTGGCCGCGCTGCGCGAAAGCGTCGACCCCGAACCCGACTACGAGCGCGGTCGCGGCGGCATGCGGCTGTACCGTACCGAGGCCGGCGTCGAGACGGCGCGGGCGACGGCCGAGCGCTGCGCCGAGATCGGCATCGCCTGCCGCGTGCTGGATGCCGGCGAGGCACGCGCGATGGAACCGGCGCTGCCGGCTCATGCGCCGCTGGCCGGCGCCCTGCACTTCCCCGGCGACGAGACCGGCAACTGCCCACTGTTCGCGCGGCAGCTCCGGCACCTGGCGCAGGACGCCGGCGTGCAATTCCATTTCTCCACCGCGGTCGAGGCGATCCAGCCCGCCGGCGGAGGCGGCATCGGCTTTCGCGTGGCGGGACAGGCGCTGCACGTCGACGCGCTGGTGCTCGCCGCCGGTGCCGACAGCCT
>JBQCGO010000036.1:0-6706 GCA_051955575.1 Burkholderiaceae bacterium | reverse complement strand
CATTTCGCGGTTGGCGATCGTGATCCGGCCTTTCACCACGTCGTCCCAGCTGACCTCGCCGTCGACCGGATTGCGGAAGCGCACCACCGGCTGGCGGCCCTCCGGCACCGGCGGCAGCATCTTGCCCGGCTCGGGCCGCCAGGTGCCGTCGTAGCGCGGCTTCTCCCCTGCCGCGCGCTGGCGCTCGCGCATCGCCTCGACTTCCTCAGGACTGCAGTAGCAGTAATAGGCGGTGCCGGCGGCGAGCATCTGCGCGATGACCTCGCGATAGCGGTCCATGCGGCGCATCTGGTAGAACGGTCCTTCGTCGGGCTGCATGCCGAGCCAGTCCATCCCGTCGAGGATCGCCTGCACCGCTTCCGGGGTCGAGCGCTGCACGTCGGTGTCCTCGATGCGCAGGATGAAGGTGCCGCCGAAGCGGCGCGCGTAGGCCCAGCTGAACAGCGCGGTGCGCGCGCCGCCGAGATGGAGGAAGCCGGTGGGGCTGGGAGCGAAACGGGTGCGTACGGTCATCGTGGAAATGCGGCGCGGGCGAGCCGGCGCCGAGGCGGTTGAGAAAATGCGAGGGAGCGGGTATGGATTCGAACGGCGCTCAGTTGACGCTCAGTTGAGGCTCAGTGATGCCTAGGCGACGCTCAGGCAACGTTCAAGCGATTCTCCGCCAGTTGGGTTTCGAAGACGAAGCGTTCCTTGGCCGACAGCAGCAGGAAATGCTTGCCGGTGCAGCGCGCGAGCAGCGATACGCCGAGGCGGGTTGCCACTTCGTATCCCATCTGCGTCGTGCCGGAGCGCGACAGCAGGAACGGAATGCCCATCTGCGCGCCCTTGATCACCATTTCCGACGTCAGGCGGCCGGTGGTGTAGAAGACCTTGTCGCCGCCTTCCATGCCGTCGAGCCACATCTTGCCGGCGATCGCGTCGACCGCGTTGTGCCGACCGACGTCCTCGACGAAATACAGCATCTCGCCTTCGTTCGAGAACAGCGCGCAACCATGCACCGAACCGGCCTTCTTGTAGATCGACGGATGGGTGCGAATGGTGTCGACGATCCGGTACAGCACCGATTGCCGCAGTCGTGCCGCGTCGGACAAGTCCACCGTGTCCAGATGGTCCATCAGCGCGCCGAACACCGTGCCCTGTCCGCAGCCGGTGGTGACCACCTTCTGCGCGGTGCGCGCCTCGATGTCGACGACGCCGGAACGCGTGCTCACCGCGACCGATTCGACGTCCCAGTCGACCTGCACCGATTCGATGTCGTCGATCGACTCGACGAAGCGCTGGTTGCGCAGATAGCCGAGCGTGAGCGCTTCCGGCTCGCCGCCGAGCGTCATCAGTGTGACCAGTTCGCGCTTGTCGAGATAGACCGTCAGCGGCCGCTCGGCGGGAATCGAAATCGTGGAAACGCGGCCGCGCTCGTCGGTCGCCTCGACATCGCGAGTCAGGCAGGCTGACGCATTGCTGAGGACGGGGCGACGCGGCATGGGGTAATGGGCTGGATCGATCGAAGGATGTCGATATTTTACCGTCAGAAGACGATCGGGACGGCGCACCCGGCATCGCGCAGGACCGGTTCCCGACTCATCGGCGCTCCTCTGTGCCGCGTGCGGCCGTCTCCATCATGTCGATCACCCGGCAATCGGCGCACATCTGCAAGCGCTCCAGGTGGTCGGCGAACGCGCCGTGCGCCGACAGGCGCGACAGCATGCCCTGGATCATCTGCAGCGTGCCGAACGGCTTGTGGCAGCGCACGCAGCGAAACGGCTCGGCTTCGTTCAGCAACGCCGGCCGCTTCGCGTCCTCGCCCCAGTGCAGTCGCGGCGCCAGCGAGATCGCATTCTCGGGGCAGGTGTTCGCGCACAGCCCGCATTGCACGCAGTTCTTTTCGATGAACCGCAGGCGCGGAAGTTCGGGATCGCCGGCCAGCGCCGATGCCGGGCACGCGCCGACGCACGACATGCACAGCGTGCAGGCCGAGACGTCGACCTCGACCTTGCCGTACGGCGCGCCGGCGGGCAGCGGCACCGGATCGATCGCCGCGGGTGCGTGCCGCAGCAGGTGCGCGATCGCCAGGTCGAGCGTGTTGCGCTTGGTCGCGCCGGCATGGAAGGCGGCCGGCTCGGCGGGCGCCTCGGCCGGCGCCAGCGTCGCGAGGCTGGCATCGAGTTCTGTGGCCGTCGCCGCCTCGACCAGCCCGACGTGCTCGCCCCGGTAACCGAAGCCGGCGAGGATCGCCTGCGCGACGCCGCGTTGCTGCCGCAGCGCTTCGCGATACTGCGGCGCTTCGCCGCCGGTCAGCAGGATCGCGACGTTCGCCGCGCCGAACGCGACCGCGCTCAGCCACAGATCGAGCCCGACCGAAGCGACGTGATGCAGCGCGACCGGGATCACGCGCGCCGGCAAGCCGCGCGCCGTGCCCACGCGCGCCGCGCGGCCGGTCGCAGCGATCAGCGCGGCGCCGCGCTCGTCGTCGTGCAGCAGCAACGCGGGCTTCTCGCCGCCGGCGGCCTTGTATGCGGCGAGCATTGTCCGTATCCGTTGCCCGAGTTCGGCCGGCCGCAGATAGGCGTACGACAGCGCGCCGGTCGGGCACACGGTGCCGCAGGCGCCGCAGCCGACGCAGAGATGCGACTCGACCGCGATCCGGTCGCCGTCGGAGCGGATCGCTTCAGCCGAGCAGACGTCGACGCAGGCGCGGCACCCGGTGATGCGATTGCGGCCGTGGGCGCAGAGCCGCTCGGCATAGGCGAAGAATTTCGGCTTGTCGAAGCGGCCGACGAGTTGAGCGGCACGCAACGCATCGACCGCCTGCCGGTCGGCGTCGCCGCCGGGCCCGAAGTAGCCTTGCGGCGGCTGGTGTCTTGCGATCAGCGGCCGGTCGGACAGATCGAAGATCAGGTCGAAGCGGCCTTCGCGCGCCGTATCGTGTCGCGCGAAGTCGATCGCGCCGACGGCGCCGCAGGCCGCCACGCAATCGCGATGCCCGGCGCAGCGGACCGGATCGATCCGGTAATCCAACCCGATCGCGCCTTCCGGGCAGACCTGCATGCAGGCGTCGCAGCGCACGCAGGTATCGAGGTCGATCGGTTCCGTCTGCCGCCAGCGCACCGTGAAATTGCCGAGCCAGCCGTCCACGACGATGCTCTCGCCGGCGGAAACCGTGAATGTCCGCTCGAACGGGAGCGGTTCGCCGTCGCGCCCTGCCAGCAACGCGCTCACCGCGAGATGCGGCGCAAGCCGCTCGGCCCAGGGCAGCACCCGAGAGGCGGGACCGACCACCAGGATGCGGCCGGCGGAGCGGTACTCGACGCCGGGCACCGGTTCCGGTTCGGGCAGCGCGGCAGCGGCCAGCAGCGCGGCCATCTTCGGCAGCGGCGCGCCGCCGTCACGGCTCCAGCCGCCGGATTCGCGCAGGTTCACGAAGCGCACCGTCGATTCCGGCGCGCGCTCGCGCGCCAGTTCGCCGAACAGGGTCCGTTCCTGCGTGCAGCCGACCACGATCCCCTCGTCCATGCCGAGGGATTCCAGGTAGCGCGGCGCATCGCGGCGGCAAAGCTGGTGGCTGACAGAAAGCGTCCGGCAATCGAGCGCCTTGCCTAGGGAGTCGGCGGCAGCCGAGTCCAGCGGCGTCGTATGGTTGCAGCTGCAGACGGCGTAGCGCGCGGTCATGGCGTCGGTTCCGGAGCAGGCGGCACGCCGCGCGAGCCGGCTGGGGCGTTCGCCTCAGCGTCTTCGTCGCGCGGCGGCGATGGCGTCGTCGCGGCATCAGAATCGGCGTCGTCCGTTTCGGCGGCCTCGGAAATGGCCGGGATCGTCTCGGCAGGAGGCTCGCCCTCTTCCCGCGCGGCGTCCCGGGACTTGAACAGCGAAGCGGCATGATCGAGACTGGCCAGCATTGCGGCGCCGAGCGGCGCAACCGCGTTGTAGTCGTCCATGTAGACGTCGAGGCCGTCGGGCTTGCCAAAATGCGGATCGGCGAACAGCCGCTTCAGGGCGGCCCGCCGCAGGTCGGGATCGGCGTCCGGTCGGAGAAGAGCCGCGACCTCGCTTCCGGCATCCGCGGCGGCATCGCCGGGCAGGATATCGGCCGGGCCGGGCGCGGTCTCGCGAACGCGCCCGGCATTGGGAACGACATCCGCGGCAGGCCCGTCGCGGGGCGCCCTGGCCCAGCGGCGAAAGAAGCTGTCGGCTTCCATTTCACCCCCGTTCCTGCGACGGCGCCGCTCGGCGAAATGCCCCGCACGCAGTGGACGCGGCGCAACGCGGCATGCGTCTGTCGGAGACGATAGGCTTCAAGAAGGCGGCGCAGCGGCCGGGAAGCCGGATAGTGAACGGAATTACAACGTGAACCATGTCCCGATCCTACTGCAAGCCGCATGGCGCGGCTTACCGGATCGGGGCACTCAGGCGGTTTTCTGCAGGATCATTGTTCTATCGCATCCCGCTGGCGCGTCACGGCGTTGACGAGCGCCTGTCCGCCGCCGTAGCTCGTCTGCAGCGGCGGCGTGCCGCCCAGGCTGACACGGATCGCGCAGTACTTGAATTCCGGAATCTTGCCGAACGGATCCAGGGCCGGGTTGGTGAGCTTGTTGATCGCGGCCTCGTAGTAGCAGAACGGCACGAACACCGCGCCGCGCGGCGAGCTCTCGTCGGCACGCGCGAACAGCGCCACCTGGCCGCGGCGCGATTCGATCGTGACGACGTCGCCCGGCTTGCCGCCCAGCGCGTCGAGGTCGAGCGGATGCACCAGCGCCACCGGATCGGGTTCAATGGCGTCGAGCACCGATGCGCGGCGCGTCATGCTGCCGGTATGCCAGTGTTCGAGCTGGCGGCCGGTGATCAAGACCATCGGGTAGTCGGTATCGGGCCGCTCGTTGGCCGGGATGATGTCGGCCGGCACGAAGCGCGCGCGGCCGGTGTCGGTCGGGAAGCTGTCGACGAACACCACCGGATCGCCGGGGTCGCCCTCGGCGCGGCACGGGTAGGTGACCGCATGTTCGCGCTCCAGCCGGTCCCAGGTGATGCCGCCGATGCTGGGCATGGTGTGGCGCATCTCGTCGAACACTTCGGCAACGTGGCCGTAATGCCAGTCGAGGCCGAGGCGCTGCGCGATCTGCTCGATGATCCAGATGTCCTGCCGTGCGTCGCCCGGCGGGTCGATCGCCTGCCGGCCGAGCTGGACCAGCCGGTCGGTGTTGGTGAAGGTGCCGGTCTTTTCCGGGAACGCGGACGCCGGCAGGATCACGTCGGCGAGATACGCGGTCTCGGTCAGGAAGATGTCCTGCACGACCAGGTGGTCGAGCGCGGCGAGCGCCTCGCGGGCGTGGTTCGCGTCGGGGTCCGACATCGCAGGGTTCTCGCCCATCACGTACATGCCGCGGATGCCGCCGGCCTTGATCGCGTGCATCACCTCGACCACGGTCAGGCCCGGCTTGTCGTCGAGCGTCGCGCCCCACGCCTGCTCGAAGCGCGCCTTCACCTCCGGGCTGTCGACCCGCTGGTAGTCCGGGTACATCATCGGGATCAGGCCGGCGTCGGACGCGCCCTGCACGTTGTTCTGGCCGCGCAACGGATGCAGGCCGGTGCCGGGGCGGCCGATCTGGCCGGTCATCAGCGACAGCGCGATCAGGCAGCGCGCGTTGTCGGTGCCGTGCACGTGCTGCGACACGCCCATGCCCCAGAGAATCATCGATCCCTTCGAGGTCGCGAACAGCCGCGCGACGTAGCGCAGCGTTTCGGCGTCGATGCCGCAGATCGGCGCCATCGCCTCGGGGCTGTATCCCTCGACGTTGGCCTTCAGTTCCTCGTAGCCGATGGTACGGCTGTCGATGAAATCCTTGTCGACCAGCCCTTCGTGGACGATCACGTGCATCATCGCGTTGAGCATCGCGACGTCGGTATCGGGCTTGAACTGCAGGTAGCGGTGCGCCATGCGCGCCAGGTCCGAGCGGCGCGGATCGCAGACGATCAGCTTGGTGCCGTTCTTGACCGCGTTCTTGATCCAGGTCGCGGCGACCGGGTGGTTGACCGTCGGGTTGGCGCCGATGACGACCACCACTTCGGCCTTGGTCACGTCCATCACCGGGTTCGACACCGCGCCGGAACCGATGCCTTCCAGCAGCGCGGCGACCGACGACGCGTGGCACAACCGGGTGCAGTGATCGACGTTGTTGCTGCCGAAACCGACGCGCACCAGTTTCTGGAACAGGTAGGCTTCCTCGTTGCTGCCCTTGGCCGAACCGAAGCCGGCCAGCGCCTTCTTGCCGTGCGTGTCGCGGATCTCGCGCAGCTTGCCGCCGGCCAGTTCCAGCGCCTCTTCCCAGGTCGCTTCGCGGAACACGTCCATCACGTTGTCCGGGTCCATCACGAAGTCGCCGCGCTTGGGCGCGTCGGCGCGGCGGATCAGCGGCTTGGTCAACCGTTGCGGATGGTGGGCGTAGTCGAAGCCGTAGCGGCCCTTCACGCACAGCCGCTTGTGGTTCGCCGGGCCGTCACGGCCCTCGACGTACAGGATCTTGTTGTCCTTGACGTTGTAGGTCAGCTGGCAGCCGACGCCGCAGTACGGGCAGACCGAATCGACCTTCTTGTCCGGCACGTTTAACGCGACCTCGCGCGCCGGCATCAGCGCGCCGGTCGGGCAGGCCTGCACGCATTCGCCGCAGGCCACGCAGGTCGACAGGCCCATCGGATCGTCCATGTCGAACACGAT
>JBQCGO010000035.1:0-5195 GCA_051955575.1 Burkholderiaceae bacterium | reverse complement strand
TCGACAGCGAAAACGCCTACTGGTCCGCGCTGTTCGAGGGAGGACGGCTGCTGCGGCTGTCGCCGTCCGGCGAGATCCTGCGCGAGATCCCGCTGCCGGTGCGCTGCCCGACGATGATGGCCTTCGGCGGCGACGATCTGCGCACGCTGTACGTCACCAGCGCCAGCCGGAACCGGCCCGCGGAAGAACTGGCGCGCCTGCCGCTGTCAGGCTGCGTGCTGTCATTGCGGGTCGACGTGCCGGGGCGGATCGAGCCGGCCTTTCGCGGCTAGTTTCGCGGCTAGCTGACCCAGCGCGCCGGACACGCTCCGGCACAGCCTCCTTCCCATCTTCGCCGGCGACATTCGCAGGCAGTTCCGCCTCGCCTCCTCGCTTTCCCGTCTCCTCGCTTTCCCGTCTCCTCGCTTTCCCCCCTCCTCGCTTTCCCGCTCTGATTTCCCTTGCCACGCGCCGCGGCAATCTCGTTGATTCAGGGCCTCGACCTCTGCCTGCAGCCGATCGACCACCCCGCTTTCCCCCGAATTCTGGGCGTTTTGTTGCCGCACGCGAAAAATTCACTTTCTTTCACAGTATCTAGATGCAACGAAATGTAAACTGCAGGAAATTGATGCAAGGCAACTAATAGGCCGTCGGCGCTGCTCGTCGCGGTCCTGCTTCCGACGAGGCTTCCATGGCGATCTTTGCTCGAAACGCGCGCGGTCCTGCACCGGCAGGCCCTGTCGTGCCGCAAGGACTCGACGGCCTGGAGCAAGCGGCCATGATCATGGCCGACGCCGGCATGGCGACGCCGGTCGGCACCCTGCCCGAGCGCCGCCGCTACTACCTTTCGGTCCCGGTCAAGTTTTCGCTGACCCTCACCGTCGGACTGCTCTGGGCGGCCCTGTCGGTCTATCTGTCGCTTCCCTGGATTCGCGACTTGGCGGCGCTGTGCGGCTATCCGCTGGCGATCGTCGTCATCGCCGGCGTGGCGATCATTCCCGGCTTCATGAACGCCTTCATCATGACCGCGCTGGCGTTGGATCGCCGGCCGCCCCGCGCGGCGATGCCGGTGCCGTATCCATCCATCTCGATCCTGATCGCCGCCTACAAGGAAGAGCAGAACATCGTCGGCACGCTGGAAAGCATCGAGCGGCAGTACTACCCGGGCAAGATGCAGGTGATCGTGATCAACGACGGCTCGCCCGACGCCACGGCCTCACTGGTGCGCGGCATGCAGGGCGGCCGACCGTGGCTGAAGCTGATCGACCTGCCGAAGAATGGCGGCAAGGCGAACGCGCTGAACGTCGGCCTGCAGCACGCGGCACACGAAATCGTCATCACCGTCGACGGCGACTCGTATCTCTATCGCGACGCGCTCAAGCACATCGTCGGCCGTTACATGAGCGACCCGGAACACACCGTCGCGGTGGCCGGCTGCGTGCTGGTGCGCAACTCGCGCAAGAACTGGGTCACCCGCGTGCAGGAGTGGGACTACTTCCACGGCATCGCCTCGATCAAGCGAATCCAGTCGCTGTTCCAGGGCACGCTGGTCGCGCAGGGCGCGTTCTCGCTGTACCGCAAGAACATCCTGGTCAAGCTCGGCGGCTGGCCCGACTGCGTCGGCGAGGACATCGTGCTGACCTGGGCGATGCTCAAGCGCGGCTACCGGGTCGGCCATTGCGAGGACGCCTGCGTGTTCACCAACGTGCCGGACACGCTGACGCAGTTCCTGCGGCAGCGGCAGCGCTGGTCGCGCGGCATGATCGAGGCATTCAAGCAGCATCCGGCGATCCTCGTCGGGCGCCGGCTGTCGACACTGTTCATCTACTGGAACCTGCTGTTCCCGATCCTCGATCTGGTCTTCACCCTGGTGTTCATCCCCGGCATCGTGATCGCGCTGTTCGGCTATTACTGGATCGCCGGCCCGATGACGCTGGCGCTGCTGCCGCTGGCCGCGCTGATCAACATGATGATGTTCTCGATCGGCCGCAAGATGTTCGACGAACGCGGCCTGCGGGTGCGGCGCAACGTGCTCGGCTTCCTGCTCTACTCGCTCGCCTACAGCATCGTGCTGCAGCCGGCCTGCCTGCTCGGCTACCTGTCCGAAATTCTCCGCCTGAAGAAAACCTGGGGTACGAAATAATGGTTGCGAAAGCAAGACGCGCAATGCGCCGGCTGGCCGTCGGCCTGTCCGGACTCGCCTGCCTGCATGCGGCGGGCGCCGCGGGTGCGAAGGGCGCGGATGCCGGTTCCACGATGGCGGCCGGCCCGACGCTGTTCTTCTCGTCCGACAGCGAACATTTCGAAACCCGGCGCGTCGGCGTCGACTTCTTCCCCGCCTTCGGCAGCAGCGAGTCGTACACCGGTGTGCGCTACCGGCACCACGAATTCACGCAGGACGACTGGCGTCGCGAAGGCGACCAGCTCGCCCTGGCTGCGCGCGGCGACAACCGCCTCGGCGCCTGGCGCGCCGAAGCCGGCGTGATGCAGGAAGGCCGCCACGACCTGCTCACCCTCGACGCCGGCCACGCCTTCACGCTGTCGCCCGACACCTCGGCCGAAATTTTCATCGACCGCGAGTTCGTCGAGACCCAGGCCGCGCTCGACAACGGCGTGCATTTCACGTTTGCCGGCGTCAGCCTCGAGCACCGGCTCCATCCGAAACTGACGCTGGTCGGCGTCGCCGGCCTCCAGCATTTCAGCGACGACAACGACCGCGAACATGCACGCGTGCGCGTGATCTTCCAGCCCGACCTCGACCTCGGCCTAACCTTCCAGTACCGGTTCCGCTACTACCGCAGCGACGTCAACGACATCCGGCGCACCTATTTCAACCCCGAGCGCTACAAGGAAAACATGCTGCTCGCGGGCTGGCGCTACCGCCGCAACGGCTGGGTGTCCAACCTGGTCGCCGGCCGCGGCATGCAGCACATCGCCGACGCGCCGAGCGAACCGTCCAGGCTGCTCGAACTTTCCCTCGACAGCCCGCCGAAAGGCGGCCAGGTCCTCGGGCTGCGCGCCGGCTACCTGCAGGCGGCGTCGTATGGCGGGCCGGATTATCGGTATCGGTACGTCCAGGCGAACTGGGTGCTGCGGTTCTGAGGGCGGCGTGCCCGGCGCGGCGCCCTGCTTGCGCCGCACAAACAATGGGATAATGGAACGCTTCGCGCGCCTGCTTCCGGCGGCTTTCCGCACCGTTCGGTGCCCAGCCGCGCCCGAAGCGCGACGCTTTCGGATGCTTCTCGTCAGCCCAAGGAAAAGATCATGCTGCTGATGATCGACAACTACGATTCGTTCACCTACAACCTCGTGCAGTATTTCGGCGAACTCGGCGAGGACGTGCGCACGGTGCGCAACGACGCCATCACGCTCGACGAGATCGCGGCGATGAAACCCGAGCGCATCTGCATCTCGCCCGGGCCGTGCACCCCGCACGAGGCGGGCGTGTCGGTGCCGCTCTTGCAGCGTTTCGCCGGCGAGGTGCCGATCCTTGGCGTCTGCCTCGGGCACCAGAGCATCGGCGCGGCGTTCGGCGGCAATGTGATCCGCGCCAAACAGGTGATGCACGGCAAGACCTCGCTGATCCGGCATACCGGTGCCGGCGTGTTTCGCGACCTGCCCGATCCGTACACCGTGACGCGCTACCACTCGCTGGCGATCGAGCGCGATTCGCTGCCGGACTGCCTGGAAGTGACCGCCTGGACCGACGACGGCGAGATCATGGGCGTGCGGCATCGCGATTTCGCGGTCGAGGGCGTGCAGTTCCATCCGGAGTCGATCCTGTCCGAGCACGGCCACGCGCTGCTGAAGAACTTCCTCGCCGCGTCCTGAGCGATGCGGCGCGCGCTGGTCATGTCCGCGCTGTTGATCGCCGGCGCCGCGTGGGCGGCCGGTCCGGCCGGCGGCGTGCTGCACGATTGCCGCACGCGCTTCCGTTCCGACGGCGCGGTCATGCGATGCGTGCAGGCACAGCACCGGCGCGCGGCGCAACGGCTCGGCAGCGCCGAGCGACGCGGCGCGGCGGTTGCGGCGCGCCAGGCCCGCGAGCGTCATCGTCCCGGTATCCTGCATGAATTCCACGCCGGCCAGACCGAGCACGTGCGCATGCGCACGGCGATCTGCGGCCGCCAGCCGGCCGGCATGCGCCGCACCGCCTGCGAGGCGGACCTGAACTATTCGCGCATTGACGAGCTGGCGCACCGCGTGCGCTAGCCGGCTTCACGAACCACGACAAGGACATCATGCCGATCACTCCTCAGCAGGCGCTCCTGCGCTGCATCGAGCACCGCGAAATCTTCCACGACGAAATGCTGTCGCTGTTCCGCCGGATCATGAGCGGCGAGATGTCGCCGGTGCTGATCGCGGCACTGACGATGGGCCTGCGCGTGAAGAAGGAAAGCATCGGCGAGATCGCCGCCGCCGCGCAGGTGATGCGCGAGTTCGCCACGCCGGTGCCGCTGGCGGACACGCGCGGGCTGCTCGACATCGTCGGCACCGGCGGCGACGGCGCGCACACCTTCAACATCTCGACCGCGTCGATGTTCGTCGCCGCCGCGGCCGGCGCGCGCGTGGCCAAGCACGGCGGGCGCAGCGTGTCGTCGTCATCGGGCAGCGCCGACGTGCTGGAAGCGCTCGGCGCGAACATCCAGCTCGCGCCGGAGCAGGTCGCGCGCTGCATCGAACTGACCGGCATCGGCTTCATGTTCGCGCCGAACCACCACGCGGCGATGAAGCATGCGGCGCCGGTGCGCAAGGAGCTCGGCGTACGCACCATCTTCAACATCCTCGGGCCGCTGACCAACCCGGCCGGCGCGCCGAACATCCTGATGGGCGTGTTTCACCCGGACCTGGTCGGCATCCAGGTGCGGGTGCTGCAGCGGCTCGGCGCGCAGCACGCGATCGTGGTCTGGGGCCGCGACAACATGGACGAGATTTCGCTCGGCGCGGCGACGATGGTCGGCGAACTGGTCGACGGCGAAGTCCGCGAATACGAAATCCATCCGGAAGACTTCGGCATGCAGATGGTCGCGACCCGCAATTTCCGGGTCAACGACGCCGCCGAATCGAAAGAAAAAGTGCTGCACGCGCTGCACGCGAAGCCGGGACCGGTCAGCGACATCGTCGCGCTGAACGCCGGCACCGCGCTGTACGCGGCCGGCGTGTCGGCGTCGATCGCCGACGGCATCGACCGGGCGCGCAAGGCGATGGCGTCCGGC
>JBQCGO010000034.1:0-4299 GCA_051955575.1 Burkholderiaceae bacterium | reverse complement strand
CTGGCTCGCGCGCCGCTGCAGGTAGGCGTCGCGCACGAACTGGTACTTGTCGAGCGCCGCGGCTTCCAGCAGCGAGCCGGCGTCGAGCAGCGCCGCCCGCTCGTCGATCACGCGTACGCCGATGCCGACGTTGCGCCAGCGCAGCGGCTCCTTGTAGGTCCAGAGGTTGCCGGCCAAGTCGCCCGGCAGCGCGACCGCGTCGCGCACCGTGGATGGACCGAACAGCGGTAGCACCAGGTAGGGGCCGGACGGCACGCCCCAGTAACCGAGCGTCTGTCCGAGGTCTTCGTTGTGCTTCTGCAGGCCGGCGTCGCTGGCGAAATCGAGGATGCCGCCGAGACCGAACGAGGTATTCAGGGCCACCCGCGTGAAACCGTCGAAGCCTTGCTGCAACTTCCCTTGCAGAAACAGGTTCACGGTCGACCAGATGTCGCTGATGTTGCCGAAGAAATTGCCGACGCCGGTCTGCACGAACGACGGCGTCACCTTGCGGTAAGCGGTCGCGGCCGGTTTCAGCGCGATCTGATCGACCTTGTCGTTGAAGCTGAACGCGGCGCGGTTGTAGCCTTCGAACGGGTCGTTCGGCTTGTTCGCGGTGCCGGCGCAGCCGGTGGCCAGCAGCGCGACGCTTGCCAGCGCGCCGGCGCGACGCGCGACGCGGAAGCCCGAACCCGGGCGGATTGCGGAACGGTTCATTTGCTGTCGCCCTTTCCTTCGGCTGCCTTGCTGTAGAGGAACTGGCCCACCAGGTTTTCCAGCACGATCGCCGACTGGGTCATCTTGATGACGTCGCCGGTGACCAGGTTCTTCTCGTCGCCGCCGGCTTCCAGGCCGATGTACTGCTCGCCGAGCAGGCCGGAGGTCAGGATCTTGGCTGAACTGTCCTTCGGAAACTTGTAGCGTTCGTCCATGTTGAGCGTGACCACCGCCTGGAAGCGCTTGTCGTCGAAGCTGATCGACGCCACCCGGCCGACCACCACGCCGGCGCTCTTGACCGGGGCGCGCGGCTTCAGGCCGCCGATGTTGTCGAAGCGCGCGGCCACGTCATAGGTCTGACCGAATCCCAGCGCGCTGGTGCTGCCGACCTTCAGCGCGAGGAACGCGAGCGCGGCCACGCCGATCACGACGAACAGGCCGACCCAGATATCGAGCGATTTGCGTTGCATGATTGACTGCCTTTTATCTCATCAAACGGATGTCTTGCACCGGCCGAAGTTTCGCGGTCGCGGACCGTATCAGTGGAACATCAATGCGGTCAGCAGGAAGTCCAGCCCGAGCACCGCCAGCGACGCGATCACCACGGTGCGGGTAGTCGCGCGCGCCACGCCTTCCGGCGTCGCCTTCGCCTCGTAGCCCTGGAACACCGCGATGAAGGTCACCGCGATGCCGAACACCACGCTCTTGATCACGCCGTTGGCGATGTCGTTGCGCAGGTCGACGCCGGCCTGCATCTGCGACCAGAACGCGCCCTCGTCGACGCCGATCAGGTGCACGCCGACCAGGTAGCCGCCGACCACGCCGAGCGCGGAAAACAGCGCCGCCAGCAGCGGCATCGCGATCACCCCGGCCCAGAAGCGCGGCGCGACCACCCGCTGCAGCGGATCGACCGCCATCATTTCCATCGCCGACAATTGTTCGCCGGCCTTCATCAGGCCGATCTCGGCGGTCAGCGAGGTGCCGGCGCGGCCGGCGAACAGCAGCGCGGTGACCACCGGGCCGAGTTCGCGCGTCAGCGACAGCGCGACCAAGAGGCCGAGGGCCTGCTCGGACCCGTACTTGTTCAGCGTGTAGTAACCCTGCAGGCCGAGCACGAAGCCGACGAACAGGCCGGACACCGCGATGATCACCAGCGAATAGTTGCCGATGAAATGGATCTGGTCGGTGACCAGCCGCGGCCGGCGCAGCAGCCCGGCCGACGAGCCCAGCATCGCGACGAAGGTGCGCGCGCCGTAGCCGACGCCGGCGATGCTTTCCCGCACCGCCTTGCCGAGCCTTGCCAGCAGGCCGATCATGCCCGCTCTCCGAAACCGAGATCCTCGGCCAGCGAGCGGCCCGGGTAGTGGAACGGCACCGGGCCGTCCGCCTCGGCGTGCACGAATTGCCTGACGTAGGGATCGGCGGAGTCGCGCAGCGCCGCGGGCGTGCCGTGCGCGACGATCTTGCCGGCGGACAGGAAGTAGACGTAGTCCGCGATCGCGAACGATTCCTGCACGTCGTGCGACACCAGGATCGAGGTCGAGCCGAGCGCGTCGTTGAGGTTGCGGATCAGCGTGGCGGTGACGCCCATCGAGATCGGGTCGAGGCCGGCGAACGGCTCGTCGTACATGATCAGCGCCGGGTCGAGCGCGATCGCCCGCGCCAGCGCGACGCGGCGCGCCATGCCGCCGGAAATCTCGGCCGGCTTCAGTTCGGAGGCGTTGCGCAGTCCGACTGCCTGCAGCTTCATCAGCACCAGGTCGCGCAGCATTTCCTCGGGCAGATCGGCATGCTCGCGTAGCGGGAAGGCGACGTTCTCGAACACCGTCAGGTCGGTGAACAGCGCGCCGTGCTGGAACAGCATGCCCATGTTGCGGCGCATCCGGTACAGCTTGCGGGTGTCGCGCACGTCGACGGTCTCGCCGGCCACCGTGATGGTGCCGGCCTGCGGCTGCAATTGCCCGCCGATCAGGCGCAGGATCGTGGTCTTGCCGGAGCCGGAGCCGCCCATCACCGCGATCACCTTGCCCTGCGGGAAATCCATCGCCAGATCCGACAGGATCGGCCGCTCGCCGTAGGCGAAGCGCAGGTTGCGGATTTCGACGATGTTGGGCACGGGAAGCGCGGGATTGTGAAAACCGTGATTGTAGTGCATCGCCGGTAATTTCTCCGGGCTGCCGCACCGCACCAGAAAAAGTGAAAAGCCGCGCCGGCGGGTGCCGGGGCGGCTTTCGGGAGGGTGCCGCGGACCGTGGCTGGCAAGCCACAGTCGCGCGACTCGACTTATCGCGGCAGGACGGTTTCGCCCATCAGGTATTCGTCCACCGCGCGGGCGCACTGACGGCCTTCCCGGACGGGAGCCGGATCAGGCGGACAGGCCTGCGCCTGTCCGTCCCGGCGAGCGCTGCCGCGGCTTGCAAGCCGCGGCCGGGCGATCCGCACTCAGCGCGGCAGGACAGTCTCTCCCATCAGGTATTCGTCGACGGCGCGGGCGCACTGGCGGCCTTCGCGGATCGCCCACACCACGAGCGACTGGCCGCGCCGCATGTCGCCGGCGGCAAATACCTTGTCGACCGAGGTCTTGTAGGAATGTTCGCCGTCGGTCGGCGCCTTGGCGTTGCCGCGCACGTCCTTCTCGACGCCGAATGCGTCCAGCACCTGCGCGACCGGCGAGACGAAGCCCATCGCCAGCAGCACCAGGTCGGCCTTCAGCTCGAACTCGGAGTCCGGCACTTCCTGCATCTTGCCGTCCTTCCACTCGACGCGGGAGGCGATCAGCTTGGTGACCTTGCCGTTCTCGCCTTCGAGGCGCTTGGTCGCGACCGCCCAGTCGCGCTCGCAGCCTTCCTCGTGCGAGGACGAGGTGCGCAGCTTGATCGGCCAGTACGGCCAGACCAGCGGCTTGTTTTCCTGCTCGGGCGGCTGCGGCAGCAGCTCGAACTGGACCACCGAGGCGGCGCCTTGGCGGTTCGAGGTGCCGACACAGTCCGAGCCGGTGTCGCCGCCGCCGATCACCACCACGTGCTTGTCGGTGGCGAGAATCCGGTCTTTCAGCTTGTCGCCGGCGTCGACCTTGTTCTGCAGCGGCAGGAAGTCCATCGCGAAATGCACGCCCTGCAGCTCGCGGCCCGGCACCGGCAGGTCGCGGGGCGCCTCGGCGCCGCCGGCGATGACGACGGCATCGAAGTCCTGCTTCAACTGATCCGGCGAGATGGTTTCGGTCGCCCAGTTGGTGACCGTCTTCGGGAACTCCTTGCCGACGAACACGCCGGTGCGGAAGGTCACGCCTTCGGCCTTCATCTGCTCGACGCGGCGGTCGATGTGCGACTTTTCCATCTTGAAGTCGGGGATGCCGTAGCGCAGCAGGCCGCCGATCCGGTCGTTCTTTTCGAACACGGTGACGTCATGGCCGGCGCGCGCCAGTTGCTGGGCGGCGGCCATGCCGGCCGGGCCGGAACCGACGACGGCGACCTTCTTGCCGGTCTTCTTCGCCGGCGGCAGCGGCAGCACCCAGCCGTTTTCCCAGCCCTTGTCGATGATGTAGTGCTCGATCGACTTGATGCCGACCGGCTCGCTGTTGATGTTCAGCGTGCAGGCGGCCTC
>JBQCGO010000033.1:0-15196 GCA_051955575.1 Burkholderiaceae bacterium | reverse complement strand
CCATTGTCAGCGCATCGTAGACCTTGGGCATGGCGTCGCGGGGAAACTCGACGTCGACCACTGCACCGATACACTGAACGATTTTGCCATCCGCCATGTTCGTTCCTTCAATATTTAATTACGATTCGTCACTTCGCTCCCTCCCCTTCAAGGGGGAGGGCTGGGGAGAGGGATGGGTTTCTCAAGCGACCCGCCAGCCCCATCCCCTTCCCGACCTCCCTCTTCAAAGGGAGGCGCCTGTCATTTCGCCGGTCAGACCGCTGCAGCGCCTGCGACAATCTCCGACAACTCTTTCGTGATTGCCGCCTGGCGCGTTTTGTTATAAACGAGCTTCAGTTCACCGATCACGTTGCCGGCATTGTCGGTCGCGGCCTTCATCGCCACCATCCGGGCCGACTGTTCCGACGACAGATTTTCGGCCACCGCCTGGTAGATCAGCGCCTCGACGTACCGCACCATCAGGTCTTCAATGACCGTCGGCGCGTCCGGCTCGTACAGATAATCCCACCCATGCGTCGACGTCGCAGTCTCCATGCTTTCGGCAGGCAGAGGCAACAACTGCTCCAGCATCGGCTCCTGCTTCATCGTGTTGATGAACTTGGTATAGACCATGTACACCGCATCGAGCTTGCCGTCCTGATAGGCATCGAGCAAGACCTTGACCGGGCCGATCAGCTTGTCCAGATGCGGCGTGTCGCCGATCTGGACCACGTGCGAAACGACCTTGGCGCCGATCCGATTCAGGAAGCCGAAGCCCTTGTTGCCGATCGCGACCGCCTCGATCCGCTTGCCCTGGCTTTCCAGCTCGCGCATCTTGCTCGTGACCTGCCGCAGCACGTTGGTGTTCATGCCGCCGCACAAGCCCTTGTCGGTCGTCACGACGATGATGCCGGCCGCCTTCGCGCCGTCCTGTTTCACCAGGAACGGATGCGTGTACTCCGGATTGGCCTGGGCCAGATGGGCGGCAATATTGCGGATCTTTTCGCTGTAGGGGCGCGCCGCCCGCATCCGGTCCTGCGCCTTGCGCATCTTGGACGCGGCGACCATTTCCATCGCCTTGGTGATCTTCTTCGTATTTTCTACGCTCTTGATCTTGCCCCGTATTTCCTTGCCTGCAGCCATGCGTGTGACTCCTTGCGCCGAGCGACAATCAGAACGTTTTCTTGAAGTCGGCGATCGCCGCGGCCAGCGCTGCTTCGCCGTCCTTGTCGAGCTGCTTGGTCTCTTCGATCTTTTGCAGCAGCGCGCCGTGGCTGGTTTTCATGAAGTTGTGCAGGCCGGCTTCGAACGGCAGCACCTGCTTGACTTCGATATTGTCGAAATAGCCCTTGTTGACCGCGAACAGCGACACGGCCATCAGCGAGATCGGCAGCGGCGAATACTGCGGCTGCTTCAGCAGTTCGGTCACGCGCGCGCCGCGGTCGAGCTGCTTGCGGGTCGCTTCGTCGAGGTCCGACGCGAACTGCGCGAACGCAGCCAGCTCGCGGTACTGCGCGAGGTCGGTACGGATACCGCCCGACAGGTTCTTGATGACCTTGGTCTGCGCCGCACCGCCGACGCGCGACACCGAGATACCGGCGTTGATCGCGGGACGGATGCCGGCGTTGAACAGCGAGGTTTCCAGGAAGATCTGGCCGTCGGTGATCGAGATCACGTTGGTCGGCACGAACGCGGACACGTCGCCGGCCTGGGTCTCGATGATCGGCAGCGCGGTCAGCGAACCGGTCTTGCCCTTGACTTCGCCGTTGGTGAACGCTTCGACGTAGTCGGGGTTCACGCGCGCGGCGCGCTCGAGCAGGCGGCTGTGCAAATAGAACACGTCGCCCGGATACGCTTCGCGTCCCGGCGGACGGCGCAGCAGCAGCGACACCTGGCGGTAGGCCACGGCCTGCTTGGACAGGTCGTCGTAGACGATCAGCGCGTCCTGGCCGCGGTCGCGGAAATACTCGCCCATCGCGCAGCCGGAGTAGGCCGAGATGTACTGCATCGCGGCCGATTCCGACGCGGACGCGGCGACGACGATGGTGTAGTCCATCGCGCCGTGCTGCTCGAGCGCGCGCACGATGTTCTTGATGGTGGACGCCTTCTGGCCGATCGCGACGTAGATGCACGTCATGTCCTGGCCCTTCTGGTTGATGATCGCGTCGACCGCGACGGCGGACTTGCCGGTCTGGCGGTCGCCGATGATCAGCTCGCGCTGGCCGCGGCCGATCGGCACCATCGAGTCGATCGCCTTCAGGCCGGTCTGCATCGGCTGCGACACCGACTGGCGCGCGATCACGCCGGGGGCGATCTTTTCGATCGGGGCGGTCAGCTTGGTGGTGACCGGGCCCTTGCCGTCGATCGGCTGGCCGAGCGCGTTGACGACGCGGCCGCGCAGTTCCGGACCGATCGGCACTTCCAGGATGCGGCCGGTGCACTTGACCGTGTCGCCTTCGGAAATGTGTTCGTATTCGCCGAGAATCACGGCGCCGACCGAGTCGCGCTCGAGGTTCAGCGCCAGGCCGAAAGTGTTGCCCGGGAATTCCAGCATCTCGCCCTGCATCGCGTCGGACAAGCCGTGAATGCGGCAGATACCGTCGGACACGGAAATCACCGTACCCTGATTGCGAATCTCGGCGTTCTCGCCGAGGCCCTGAATCCGGCTCTTGATCAGTTCGCTGATTTCAGACGGGTTGAGTTGCATGTTAACTCCTGTAAATTTTTTGCCCGGACGCCGCGGCTCGCGCCGCCGCCGGAAACCTTATGCGGTCAGCGCGACATGCATCTGCTGCAGCTTGGCGCGCACCGATGTATCGAGCACTTCGTCGCCAACCACGACGCGCACGCCGCCGATCAGCGACGGGTCCACCGTCACCGACGGGGTAAGCTTGCGGCCGAAACGCTTTTCCAGCGTCGCCACCAGGTCGTCGCGCTGCGCATTGGACAGCGCGAATGCACTGACGATCTCCGCGTTGGCCACGCCTTCCTGCGCATTCTTCAGCGCATGAAACTGCCGGCTGATTTCCGGCAGCAGCGTGACGCGACCGTTTTCGGCAAGCATCGCGACGAACTTGCGGGCCTCGTCGCCGGCCGGCGACTTGACCGCCGCCAGCAGCAGGTCTGCCAGCTGTTGTCCGGACACGTTCGGATTGTGCGACAGCGCTTCCATTTCCGGATTGGCGGCGACCGCCGCCACTTCGGAAATAAACGCGGACCAGGAAGCCAGTCCGGTGTTGCCGGATTGCGCGACCTGATACAGCGCTTGCGCGTAAGGGCGGGCGATCGTTGCGAGTTCGGCCATGTTACAGCTCGGTCTTCAGTTGGTTCAGCAGATCGGCATGGGCCGACGGATCGATTTCACGGCGCAGGATCTGCTCGGCGCCCTTGACCGCCAGCGCAGCCACTTCGCCGCGCAATTGCTCGCGCGCCTGGCCGACCTGCTGCTCGGCGTCCGCCTTGGCGGCGGCGATGATGCGCGCCGCCTCGGCAGCCGCCGTGCGCTTGGCCTCCTCGACGATGGCCTGCGCACGCTTCTCGGCGTCGCCGATACGCTTCTGGCCTTCGTCGCGTGCGGTCATCAGTTCGGCTTGCGCCCGCTTTTCGGCGGCGGCCATCTCGGCCTTGCCGCGGTCGGCCGCAGCCAGCCCGTCGGCGATCTTCGCGGCACGCTCGTCGAGCGCCTTCATCAGCGGCGGCCACACGAATTTCATCGTGAATCCCGCCAGGATGAAGAAGACCACGAACTGCGCAAACAAGGTTGCATTGATGTTCACGGGAAGTTCCTTCTCAGAATGACGTGTGCCGGAACGATGTTCCGGCCAATCGGGAATCGGCGGCGACGCCGATGCTGCCGATTTAAGCGTGCACGAACGGGTTGGAGAACGCGAACAGCATGGCGATACCGACACCGATCAGGAACGCCGCGTCGATCAGGCCGGCCAGCAGGAACATCTTGGTTTGCAGAATGTTCATCAGTTCAGGCTGGCGCGCGGACGCTTCCAGGTATTTGCCGCCCATCAGTCCGATTCCGATACAGGCGCCGATCGCGCCCAGACCAATGATCAAACCACAAGCGAGAGCGACGAATGCGACATCAGTCATGACAATTCCTTCAAAGGTGGATAAATAAAAAATGAAACTGCTGTATTACAAATTTTCCTGCAATCTTTTGCCGCGCCCGGCGGAAGCCGGGCGCCGGCCGTTAATGCGCTTCGTGCGATTGCCCGATATATACCAGCGTCAGCATCATGAAAATGAATGCCTGCAACAGCACGATCAGAATATGGAAGATGGCCCAGATCGAACCGGCGATCACATGCCCGATGAAACCGAATGCCGTTGCGGTGGATCCCAGCAGCGCGATCAGCAGGAACAGCAACTCGCCGGCATACATGTTGCCGAACAGCCGCATGCCGAGCGACACCGTCTTGGCCACGTATTCGATGATGTTCAGCAGCAGGTTGAACGGCGCCAGCCAGATGCCGAACGGCGCCGCGAACAGTTCGTGAATCCAGCCGCCGAGGCCCTTGATCTTGATGCTGTAGTACAGCATCAGCGCCAGCACGCCGAGCGCGATACCGAGCGTTCCGTTCAGGTCGGCGGTCGGCACGATGCGCTGATGCGGAATCATTTTTTCCATGCCGGTCACGTCGAACAGCTTGGCAAACATGTCGACCGGCACGAAGTCGAGCGAATTCATCAGCGTCACCCAGACGAACACCGTCAGCGCCAGCGGCGCGATGAAGCTGCGGTCGCCATGTACGATGGCCTTCGACTGGTCCTCGACCATTTCGACGATCATTTCGATGAAGGACTGGAAACGGCCCGGCACCCCGGCGGTCGCCTTACGCGCGACCAGGTACATCAACAGGCAGCCGATCACGCCGGACGCCACCGACCAGAACAGCGTGTCCATGTTGATGATCGAAAAATCGACGATCTTGGACTGGTGCTGCGTGGAAAAATGCGTCAGATGATGAACCATGTACTCTGACGGCGTCAGCGCGTGTCCAGCTTCAGTCATGATCGAACTCTATGCAATAGGATGAGATAACCATTGAGCACCGCGACGACGGCGGCAATGAATGCCGGCCAGTGCAGGTCGCGATACCACCAGACTGCCGCACCCATCAGTGCAACCGTCGAAAATATCTTGGCGAATTCACCGATGAAGAACACTGCCGGCGTCGCGCCGCCCGGTTTCCTCGCGCTGGCGAAGAGCCGGAAAGCGAAGAGCGCATTCGGCACGGCGCAACTCAAGCCGCCCATCAGCGCCGACCACCAGGCATGCGAACCGCCCAGCCCTCCGGCAATTGCGGCGACCAGCACCGCGACGGCGAACTGCGTGACCACGACCGTGCGCATACTGATCCTGTCGATGCCGACCGTACCGCATTTTCGTTGGCCGGCAAATCCGCAAACCGCGGAATTATAGGGGTTGGTACGTACCAGCGTCAAATGCAAAGCCCGGGAAAGACCGGTGACGCGCGATAATTTTCATCGGTTGAGCGGGAGCGGGAAACCCGCTCCGCCGGGCGCTTCCAACCAGCCGCAGCGGACCGTTGTGACGCCGGCGTCAGCCGCGCAGGCGGGTGATGATGCCGTCGAGCGCGTCGAGGCTGGCGAAGTCGATCGCTACCTGGCCGGCGCCCTTGGCGTTGCTGCGGATGGCGACCGGAGTGGCCAGCAGATCGGACAACTCGTCCTCCAGCCTGACGATGTCGCGCGGCTTGTCGCGCGCGGCGGGCTTGGCGTCGGCTTCGCCGGCGACCGCCTTGGCGACCAGCTTCTCGGTGTCGCGTACCGACAGCCGGCGCGCGACCACCTGGTGGGCGAGCGTGATCTGGGTGGCGCCGTCGACCGCCAGCAACGCCCGCGCATGGCCCATGTCGATGTCGCCGGCCATCAGCATCGTCTGCACCGGCCTGGCGAGGTTCAGCAGGCGCAGCAGGTTCGACACTGCGCTGCGCGAGCGGCCCACCGCGCCGGCCGCCTGCTCATGGGTGAAGCCGAAGTCGGCGATCAAACGATGGATGCCCTGCGCTTCTTCCAGCGGATTCAGGTCCTCGCGCTGCATGTTCTCGATCAGCGCCATCGCCGCGGTGGTCTGGTCGTCGACTTCCTTCACCATCACCGGGACGTCGGTCAGGCCGGCCAGTTGCGCGGCGCGGAAGCGCCGTTCGCCGGCGATGATCTCGTAGGCGGGCGAGCCGGCGCCGGGCAGCGGGCGCACCAGGATCGGCTGCAAGAGCCCTTGCGCCTTGATCGACGCGGCCAATTCGGAAAGCGCGCCCTCGTCCATCCGCGTGCGCGGCTGATACTTGCCTGCCTGCAAGGCGGCGACCGGCAGTTGCGTTGGCGCGCCGGCCGGCTGTTCGTCGTGCTCGGCACCGCCGCCGAGCAGTGCGTCGAGGCCGCGGCCGAGGCCCTTGGATTTCTTGGTTGCCATGATGAAATGCGTGGAAATTAAAGAGTCCGGATGCGTTCGACCATCTCGGCACCGAACGCGATGTAGGCTTGCGCGCCCTTCGACGCCGGGTCGAAGGTAACGCCCGGCATGCCGTAGGACGGCGCTTCGGCCAGACGAATGTTGCGCGGGATGACGGTCTTGAACACCTTGTCGCCGAAGTGCTGTTCGAGCTGGGCGGATACCTGCTGCGACAGCGTCATGCGCGGATCGAACATCACACGCAGCAGGCCGATGATCTTCAGGTCGGGATTCAGCTTGGCGTGAACTTTCTTGATGGTGTTCACGAGGTCGGACAACCCTTCGAGTGCGTAATACTCGCACTGCATCGGGATGATTACGCCGTCGGCCGCGCACAGGCCATTCAGCGTCAGCAGCGACAGTGCCGGCGGGCAATCGATCAGCACGAAGTCGTAGTCGCCGACAACGGCAGCAAGCGCCCGCTTGAGCCGCTTCTCGCGCTGCTCGAGGTCGACCATCTCGACCTCGGCGCCAGCCAGCTCGCGGTTGGCCGGCAGAATGTCGAACTCCCCTGCCCCGGCCCGCACGCGCGCCGCCGAAATGTCGGCGATGCCGAGCAGCACTTCGTAGATCGACGCCTCCAGTTTCGATTTGTCGATGCCTGCGCCCATCGTGGCGTTGCCCTGCGGATCGAGGTCGACCAGCAGCACGCGCTGTCCGATTCGGGCCAGACCGGCGGCGAGGTTGACCGCGGTCGTGGTCTTGCCGACGCCGCCCTTCTGATTGGCGACGCAGAAAATTTTTGCCATGTGGAGGATTACTGGGTAGTCAAGCGAAGACCGAAGCCGATCAGCGAGATGCCGGCCAGACGGGTGACCAGGCGCACGATGCCGCGCCGTTGCCGCAATCGCCGCACCGCCGCGCCGCCGGCCAGGACCAGCAGGCTGCCGTAGCACAGCGTGCAGATCGAGATGACGCCGCCCATCGCAATGAAGGTGACGGCGCCCCGGGCGACGACGGGATCGATGAACAGCGGGAAGAACGCCATGTAGAACACGATTGCCTTCGGGTTGAGCAGCGTGACCAGCAGGCCGCGCCGGAAGTCGGCGAGTCCGGGAAACGGCGCCACGGCGGCGGCATCGCCTTTCGCCAGCAGGAGACGCAGGCCGAGCCAGGCGAGATACAGCGCGCCGAGCGACTGCATGGCGCGGAACAGCGGCGGATGCGTCTGCAGCAGTGCCGCCACGCCGAGCGCGGCCGCCAGCATCAGCAGCGCGTCGCCGAGCATCAGGCCGGCCAGTGCGAGAAAGCCGCCGCGCCGTCCGCCGCGCCCGGCGGAGGTCAGGATGCACAGCGTGCCCGGTCCGGGCAACATCAGGAACACCAGCGTCGCGGCGACCAGCTGCGCGATGTCGCGGATGCCCAGTGCATGAAAGAAATGGAAGAACGCGTACACGTCGGCTTCACTCCTGACGCGTGCGCTTCAATTGCGACGTGTCGTAGCCTTGCTCGGTCAGCCGGTTGACGATGTCCTGGTAAGTCTCTTCGGGGAGCGTGGGCGTGCGCGACAGGATCCACAGGTAGTTGCGGTTCGGATCGCCGACGGCGGCGACCGAGTAGTCCGGCGCCAGATCGATGATCCAGTAGTCCGCCCAGACGAACGGTAGCCACGCCAGCCAGCGCGGCGCGAAGCGCACTTCCAGCTTGGCATTGGTGGCGGGGTCGGCGATGCGGGCCACGCCGTCGGACTCCTGGATCGAGCCGTCGGCCTTGGCGCAGCGGTTCTTCACGGCCAGCCGTCCGTCGTCGCGCTTGGCGTACTCGGCGGTGACGTGGCCGGCGCAGAGCGCCTCGAACTTGTTCGGGAAGCGGGCGATCTCGTACCACTTGCCGACGTAGCGGTCGAGGTCCACGGCCGGCACCGTGACCACGTCCTGCGCATGCGCCGCGCCAGCCAGCAGCGCCGCCGCGACGGTCCAACGTACCGCGATGCTTTTCATGTTGCGCCTCTCTCGATGATCACGACGTGCCGCTGCGCCTCCAGTCCCGGCACCGTCAGCGGTCGCACTTCCCGCACCGTCCATCCCGCCGGCAACGCCGAGATTTCGCGCTCCGGCGCCATGCCTTTCATGGCGACGAAGCGTCCGCCCTCTGCCAGCAGATGCGCCGACCAGCGCACGAAGTCCGCCAGTTCCGCGAAGGCGCGCGACGTGATGACGTCGAACCGCCGCGCCGGCCGCCACGCTTCGACGCGCCCGGTCTGCACGTCCAGGTTGGACAGGCCCAACTCGCTTTTCGCCTGCATCAGG
Organism: Burkholderiaceae bacterium; assembly: GCA_051955575.1. Classification (GTDB taxonomy): domain Bacteria; phylum Pseudomonadota; class Gammaproteobacteria; order Burkholderiales; family Burkholderiaceae_D; genus JBQCGO01. The sequence continues at coordinate 6,478 of JBQCGO010000033.1, read as the reverse complement.
AACGCCGTCTTCTTGCGCACCGTGTCGATCAGCGTCCACCGCATCGCCGGTTGCGCGCCGGCGCTCCAGATCGCCAGCACGATGCCGGGCAAGCCGCCGCCGGCGCCCACGTCCAGCACGCTCGCTGCACCGACGAAGGCTGGCGCGGCGGCCAGCGAATCGAGCAGATGCTGGGTCACCATCGCGGACGGATCGCGCACTGCAGTCAGATTGTAGACGCCGTTCCACTTCGACAGCAGCGCGCGAAAGGCCAGCATCCTGTCGAGCTGCTCGTCGCCGAGCGGCACGTCCATTGCAGCAGCGCCTTCCGCAAGCGCGTGCCGCAGCGCCGCTTCGGCAACCGTCATGCCGCCTGCCCGCTCTGGACGTCGCGCGCGGCGAAGCCGCGATGGCCGCTCTTCTTCAGGTGGATCAGCAGCAGCGAAATCGCCGCCGGCGTCACGCCGGAAATCCGGCTCGCCTGACCAAGAGTTTCAGGTCGCAACCGATCCAGCTTTTGCCGTACCTCGATCGACAGCGAGGTGACGTCCATGTACGGAAAGTCGGCCGGCAGCTTCAGGTGCTCGTAATGCTCGTGCCGCTCCACTTCCTTCGCCTGGCGCTCGATGTAGCCGGCGTACTTGACCTGCAGTTCGACCTGCTCGCGCACCGCGGGATCCGCGACGCCGGGCCCGGCCAGCGCCTGCCCCTCGATCCCCGCCAGCGACATCAGTTCGGCATAGCGCACGTCGGGTCGGCGCAGCAGGTCGGCGAGCGAGTATTCACGCTCAATCGTCTTGCCGATCACGCGCTCAGCCTCGGCGACGGCCAGGATACGCGGATTGACCCAGGTCGATTTGAGCCGCTCGATTTCCCGTGCCACATCTTCTCGCTTGGCGTCGAACGCTGCCCACTGACGGTCGCCGACGCAACCGAGTCGGCGGCCGATCTCGGTCAGCCGCATGTCGGCATTGTCTTCGCGCAGGCTCAGTCGATACTCGGCGCGGCTGGTGAACATCCGGTACGGCTCTTGCACGCCCTGGGTGGTCAGGTCGTCGACCAGCACGCCGAGATAAGCCTCGTCGCGACGCGGCACCCAGGCGTCACGTTCCTGGCATTTCAATGCGGCATTGATGCCGGCGAGCAATCCTTGCGCAGCGGCTTCTTCATAGCCGGTGGTGCCGTTGATCTGGCCGGCAAAGAAGAGCCCGTCGACGGCGCGGGTTTCGAGCGACTGCTTCAGGCCGCGCGGATCGAAATAGTCGTATTCGATCGCATAGCCGGGACGCAGGATGTGCGCGTTCTCCAAACCGCGCATCGACTGCACGAGCGCAACCTGTACGTCGAAGGGCAGGCTGGTGGAAATGCCGTTCGGATAAAACTCGTTGGTGGTCAGTCCTTCGGGTTCGAGAAAAATCTGGTGCGATGCCTTGTCGGCGAAACGGTGAATCTTGTCTTCGATGGACGGGCAGTAGCGCGGGCCGACGCCTTCGATCACGCCGGTGTACATCGGGCTGCGATCGAGCCCGGTACGGATGATGTCGTGCGTGCGTTCGTTGGTATGCGTGATCCAGCAAGGCAGTTGCCGAGGGTGCATCTCGGTAGTGCCGAGCACGGAAAAGACCGGCACCGGGTCGAGATCGCCCGGCTGTTCCTGCAATGCTTCGAAGTCGATCGAACGGCCGTCGATCCGCGGCGGCGTACCGGTTTTCAGGCGTCCCTGCGGCAGCTGCAACTCCTTGAGGCGCGCGGAAAGCGACACCGCGGGCGGATCGCCGGCGCGGCCCGCGGCATAGTTTGCCAGTCCGACGTGAATTTTCCCGTCGAGGAAAGTCCCGGCGGTCAGCACCACTGCCCTGCCCTGGAAACGGATACCGGATTGCGTGATGGCGCCAGTCACCCGGCCGCTCTCGACCACCAGGTCGTCGACCGCCTGCTGGAACAGGAACAGGTTTTCCTGGTTTTCGAGACGACGACGGATGGCAGCCTTGTAGAGCAGCCGGTCGGCTTGGGCTCGGGTAGCCCGAACTGCGGGCCCCTTGGAAGAATTCAGGATGCGGAACTGGATGCCCGCCTCGTCGGTAGCAATCGCCATGGCGCCGCCGAGCGCATCCACCTCCTTGACCAGATGCCCCTTTCCGATTCCGCCGATCGACGGATTGCAGGACATCTGACCGAGCGTTTCAATGTTATGCGTCAGAAGCAGGGTTTGCGCACCCATCCGTGCGGCGGCAAGTGCAGCCTCGGTGCCGGCATGGCCGCCGCCGATGACAATGACGTCAAAGTGTTTCGAGTAAAGCATGATCGGCCTCGCTGCCGAAACATTCAGAGGCCGTGATTATAAAGGCTTTTTCTGCGCACCCTTCGGCATGGTTTCACGTGGAACATTCAAGCGACGCGCAGGCATAGAAACAACAGAAAACCGAGCCCGATTGCAAGCGCATATTGCCGCCAGTGACTCGATACCAGAGACCAAGCCGGGCGTATGGAAGAATGAGGTACGGCCCTTCTGCGGCTTGAGCGAACGGGAAGCCACTTGGTCGGCGCGGCCGCCTCTTCCATAGAGGACGGCACCAGAATCGGCACGGCTTTCTCTTCAAGCAACAAGTCGGGTTTTCGTGATCCGTGCGGCAAGCCGGCTGTCGGCGCGAGTTCGGCGGGAAAATCGATCGCCTGATTTTCTCTCCCGTCCTCCTGCAACGCGTCCTCTCGATTTACCCATTGCTTCAAGTCAATCTTTGGCGAAACGGCTGAACGCAGAGAAGACAAAGATGAAGCGACCGCATCGGCACCAAACTCTTCCTCGGGATCATAGGAAATGATGGTCACCGGATCGAGATCGTCCTGATGCAGGAATTTTTCCACGATATCTTCCGCAACTTTTTCCGGCATCGCTCCATCGAAACGCAGCAGGATTTCGGCCACGAATTGACGGTCGATCAATGTCGCGAGCGCGCGATCGAAGCGCTCCTCAGTCAGTCCTTTCAACTTCGCCCTGAGATCGACGACCGACGTGACGCCGTCAATGAGAATCAGGACGAGACGCTCGCTTTGCGTCAAACCGTGGGATTTGTTATGGATTTCTTCGCGGCCGCTTTCTGTCCGGAGATAAACCAGCTCGCCCGAGTTCATGTTCGGCTCTCCTTTATGTTCCACGTGAAACACGGCTATTGCAGAAACGCATCGTAACCGGTTTTCAGGATCAGAATGCAGACCACGAAAAGAAACAATTTTCGTACGAAGCCGCTGCCGAAACGGATCGCCAGCCGGCTGCCGACGAGCGATCCGCATACATTGCAAAGCGCCATCAACGCGCCGACTTTCCAAAGCAAATGCCCGCTGTACCCGAACCACAGTAGCGCTGCGGAATTGCAAGCCACATTGACTATCTTGGCTGCCGCCGACGCACTGAGAAAGTCGAAGCCGAAGAAACGGACGAAAGCAAATATCAGAAAGCTTCCGGTTCCCGGCCCGAAAAATCCGTCATAAAAGCCGATCGTCGCCCCGCTGGCTACAGCAAGCCATCTTGCCCGGCGCCCGCTGTGCCTCGGTGCGTGGACAGCGCCGAAGTGCTTCTTGTGAAAGGTATAGAAAGCAACTGCGGCAAGGATGAACGGCAGTAGCTTGCGGAAGAAATCAGCCGGAATCCGGGTAACCGTCAACGCACCGCACAACGAGAAGACAAAAGCCGTCAATCCCGCCGGAGCTGCAACGGACCACGCAATCTGCACCCGTTTGGAAAAACTGGCTGCAGCAGCGCTGGTGCCGAAGATTCCTGCAAGTTTGCTGGTTCCCAACAGCGTCGCCGGCGCAGCGTTTCCCAACACCGAGAACAATGCCGGTGTCTGGATCAGGCCACCGCCGCCGACTACGGCATCGACCAAGCCCGCGAGCAATGCGGCGGCCGCCAGAAGGAAATAATGGGCGCCGCCACTGCTCAGAAATGCTTCCAGCATGATGTAATGTCGTCAGCGCGAAGCTGCAGAAGTTAGCAAAAGTTGAAATGAGGAAACAAAGCAATTTTCCCATGCGCGACTTGCGACAACCTGAAGAATTCCGACCGCGCTATGCTTGGATGTCGGCATTTTTGTCCCTGTCCGAATACGATCGGCTCTCCCGTCTACGACTGCCATGTCTCCTTCCCTGCCTTCTTCCTTTGCCTTCCGTACCGTACCGCAACTGATTTGCTCTGCCGGGGCGTCGCAACAACTCGGCGAGCGCTTGCGCGAACATTTTCCGCAGGCATCGCGCGCGTTGTTCGTCACCGATGCCGCCTTCCTGCGCACCGGTCTACTCGATGCACCGATCGCCAGCCTCATGACGGCCGGGTTCCGACACCAGGTGTTTTCCGGCGTGGTGGCCGATCCGACGGAAGCCATCGTCGCCGAGGCTGTCGCCCGGGCGGAAGCGGACGGGATCGATCTCGTGATCGGATTCGGCGGCGGCAGTTCGATGGACGTGGCCAAGCTGGTCGCCGTTCTTGCCGGCGGCAGCCAGTCGCTGGCGGACATGTACGGGATCGATCGGGTAGCACGACGCGGTCTGCCGCTGGTGCAGGTGCCTACCACGGCGGGCACCGGATCGGAAGTGACCCCGATCGCCATCGTAACCACCGGTGAAACGACCAAGGCCGGCATCGTATCGCCGCACCTGTACGCCGATCTGGCCATTCTCGATGCCGCTTTGACCGTCGGCCTGCCGCCGGCCGTGACCGCCGCGACCGGCATTGATGCGATGGTGCATGCGATCGAAGCCTATACCAGTCGTCACAAGAAGAATCCGCTGTCGGACATGCTGGCCCGGCAGGCCCTGACGCTGCTTGCCGCCAATCTGCAGAAAGTGTGCGAGAACGGTGCCGACATCGCCGCGCGCCAGGCAATGCTGCTGGGCGCAATGCTGGCCGGGCAAGCGTTCGCCAACGCGCCGGTCGCGGCAGTACATGCCCTCGCTTACCCGATCGGCGGCATTTTCCACGTACCGCACGGACTGTCCAATGCACTGGTGCTGCCGCACGTGCTGCGCTTCAATCTGCCCGCGGCCGCCGCGCACTATGCGGAATTGTCGGAGATCCTGTCGCCCGGTTGCAGTGGCAGCGACGAGGCGCGCGCCGCTACCGCGATCGAGGCGCTGACGCGACTGGCCGCGCGTGTCGGCATTCCGTCATCGCTGCAGGCCGTCGGCATTGTGGAAGGAGATCTGGACCGTCTGGCGGATGCTGCAATGCAGCAAACCCGTTTGCTCGGCAATAATCCGCGCGACGTGAACCGGGAAGATGCCCATGCCATCTACGCGGCAGCACTACAGATTTAGCCCGCCTTCGCCTGCACTCGGAAGCCGGGGCCCGGGAAAGGCGAAACAGCCGTGCCCGGGCGGGAAATCCCGCCGGGCGGCCGAAGGATAGCGGAAGGAAAGGCGCGGAAGGGCGAGAAGCCGACCGGTGAGGAACCGCCCGCTCAGGGAGCCGGCCGCCGCCCGAGACGCGCCGCGAATTCGCCGACGATGCCGCGTCGGAACGCGAGCACGCAGACGATGAAGATCAGGCCGGTGACGATCGTGACCGAATCGCCGATGGTGCGGAACCAGTCGATGCCCGAAACGCCGGCGAACCACTTGCCGATTTCGCCGAGCCGGTTCTCGAGCGAGACGATGATGATCGCGCCGACGATCGGCCCGGCCAGCGTGCCGAGACCGCCGACCAGCGTCATCAGCACCACCAGGCCCGACATCGACCAGTGCACGTCGGTCAGCGTCTCGAAGCCCAGCACCACCGTCTTGGTCGCGCCGGCCAAGCCGGACAGCGCGGCCGACAGTACGAACGCCAGCAGCTTGTAGCGGTCGACGTCGTAGCCGAGCGAGACCGCGCGCGGCTCGTTTTCCTTGATCGCGCGCAGCACCTGGCCGAACGGCGAATCGATGATCCGCGCAATCAGCGCGAAGCCGATCACGCAGATCGCCAGCACCAGGTAGTACAGCGTGCGGTCGTGTTCCAGATTGAACAGGCCGAACAGCGTGCCGCGCGGGATGCCCTGCATGCCGTCCTCGCCGTGCGTGACGGGCGCCTGCAGGCACAGGAAGTACAGCATCTGCGCCAGCGCCAGCGTGATCATCGTGAAATAGATGCCCTGCCGGCGGATCGCCAGCCCGCCCATGATCAGGCCGATCAGCGCGCCCGCCGCGGTGCCGAGCAGGATGCCGACCAGCGGCGGCAGCCCGACCTGCTGCAGCGCATAGCCGGTCACGTAGCCGGCGCCGCCGAAGAAGGCCGCGTGGCCGAACGACAGCAGCCCGGTGTAGCCGATCAGCAGGTTGAACGCGCAGGCGAACAGCGCGAAGCACAGCACCTTCATCACGAACACAGGGTACATGAAGGTCGGCGCGACCAGCAGCAGCACCAGGAATGCGAGATAGCCGAGTTTCTTCATGCTGCCCATGCCTTGTCCCCCGAGCGCGGCGTTGGCCGGCGCTGAAATCGTTGCCTTCATTTTTCCTTCCCGAACAG
>JBQCGO010000032.1:0-5074 GCA_051955575.1 Burkholderiaceae bacterium | reverse complement strand
AGCATCGCCACGCGCGCGGCGCCGATGCCGACCGCGCCGGTGGTTACCACCGCGCGGATGCGCGGCGCGACCGCGAGGATGAAATCGTCCTGCTCCGCCGCGGCGACGCGCCAGGCGTGATGGCAGCGGAAGTTCGCTTCGAGTTGCGCGAGCGTGTCCGGCGAGACGACCGGGCCGATGACGAGAATCTCTGGCGGCATGCCTGTCCTTTCGGGCGTTGCGGGAAGGGCGGCTCCGCTCACGGGGCGACGTAGGCCGTCTTCACCGTCGTGTAGAACTCCGCCGCGTACGCGCCCTGTTCGCGCGGGCCGAAGCTCGATCCCTTGCGGCCGCCGAACGGCACGTGGTAGTCGACGCCCGCGGTCGCGGTGTTGACCATCACCATGCCGGCCTGCGCGTGGCGCTTGAAGTGCGACGCGTATTTCAGCGACGTGGTGCAGATGCCGGTCGACAGGCCGAACTCGGTGTCGTTGGCCAGCGCCAGCGCGTGCTCGTAGCTGTCGGCCGGGATCACCGCGGCCACCGGGCCGAAGATTTCCTCGCGCGCGATGCGCATGTCGTTGCTGCAGTCGGCGAACAGGGCGGGCGACAGGTAGAAGCCTTCGGTGTCGCGCTGCAGCCGCTCGCCGCCGACCAGCAGCCGCGCGCCTTCGTTCTTGCCGATCTCGATGTAGGACTGGTCCTGGTCGAGCTGCGACTGGTCGACCACCGGGCCGATCTGGGTGTCGGCGGCCAGCGCGTTGCCGACCCGCAGCGCGCCGACCTGCTCGCGCAGCGCCTCGACGAAGCGCGGGTAGATGCCTTTCTGGACGATCAGCCGGCTCGACGCAGTGCAGCGCTGGCCGGTCGAGTAGAACGCGCCCTGGATCGCGGCGGTGACCGCGGTTGCGAGATCCGCGTCGTCGAGCACCACCAGCGGGTTCTTGCCGCCCATCTCGAGCTGGAAGCGCGCCATGCGGGCGACGCAGCCCTGCGCGACGCGGCGGCCGGTGGCGACCGAGCCGGTGAAGCTGATCGCGTTCACGCGCGGATCGTCGATCATCTTCTGGCCGACCACCGAGCCGCGGCCCATGACGAGGTTGAACACGCCCGCCGGCAGGCCGGCGCGGCTGATGATTTCCGACAGCGCCCAGGCGCTGCCCGGCACCAGTTCCGCCGGCTTGAAGACGACCGTGTTGCCGTAGGCGAGCGCCGGCGCGATCTTCCACGCGGGGATCGCGATCGGGAAATTCCATGGTGCGATCAGGCCGACCACGCCGACCGGCTCGCGGGTGATCTCGACGTCGAGGCCGGGCCGTACCGACGGCAGCTTCTCGCCCTGGGTGCGCAGCACCTCGGCGGCGAAGAACTTGAAGATGTAGCCGGCGCGGCCGGCTTCGCCGATGCCTTCCGGCAGGGTCTTGCCTTCCTCGCGCGACAGCAGGCGGCCGAGCGCTTCCTTGTTGGCCAGGATCTCGCTGCCGATCCTGTCGAGCGCGTCGGCGCGCGCCTGCACGCTGCCGGCGCTCCACGCCGGGAAGGCGGCGGATGCGGCGGCGATCGCGGTTTCGGTCTGCGCGGCGTCGGCCTGCGCGTATTCGCCGATCACGTCGGACAGATCGGACGGATTGACGTTGGTGCTGGCGCGGTCGATCTGCACCCACTCGCCGGCGATGTAATTGCGGTATTGGGACATGGTCTTCTCCGAAATCTTTATTGCGGGCCAAGGCGGTCGATCAGCGCGGCGAGCTGCGCGCATTCCTCTTCGGTGCAGTCGGTCAGCGGCGCGCGCACCGGGCCGGCGTCGTGGCCGACCAGCCGGGCGCCGGCCTTGACGATGCTGACTGCGTAGCCTTGCTTGCGGTTGCGGATCGCAAGGTAGGGCAGGAAGAAGTCGTCGATCAGCTTGCCGACGGTGTCATGGTCGTCGGCGGCGATCGCTTCATAGAATTGCACCGCCGTTTTCGGGATGAAGTTGAACACGGCCGACGAGTACACCGGCACGCCGAGCGCCTTGTAGGCCGCCGCGTAGACTTCCGCGGTCGGCAGGCCGCCGAGGTAGCTGAAGCGGTCGCCGAGGCGGCGGCGGATCGCGACCATCGGCTCGATCTCGCCGACGCCGTCCTTGAAGCCGATCAGGTTCGGGCAGCGCTCGGCCAGCGTCTCCCGCGGGCCGGCGTTGCAGCGGCTGATGCCGCGGTTGTCGACGATCACGCCGAACGCCACCGAGCGGCAGACTTCCTCGACGTGCGCGGCGAGACCGTCCTGGCTCGCTTCGGTCAGGTAATGCGGCATCAGCAGGATGCCGTGCGCGCCGAGCCGCCCGGCTTCCTGCGCGTAGGCGATCGCCGCACGGGTCGGGCCGCCGGCGCCGGCGATGATCGGCACCGTGCCGCGGCAGGTGGTCACCGCGGTGCGGATGACGTCGCTGTAATCGTCCGGCATCAGCGAGAAGAATTCGCCCGTGCCGCCGGCGGCGAACAGCGCGCTGGCGCCGTAGGGCGCGAGCCATTCGAGGCGGGCGGCGTAGGTGTCGGGGCGGAAATTGCCTTCGCGGTCGAAGTCGGTCAGCGGAAACGACAGCAGGCCGGACGAGAGGATGGTTTTGAGTTCCTGCGGAGCGATGTGCATGGCGCGATGAATGAAAAGGGGAAAAAAGAAAAATGATGTCAGTCATCGTACAACATGAATCTTGAAAACGCCAGCGTCTGCCCTGTCTTTCCGGTGTTTGTTGCGCCGTCCGCGTGTGGAGGGCTGCGCGCAGGCCGTTCGCCCGGGTTTGCGCGGACGCCGCGGTTTCAGCCTGCCTGCCGTCCGGCCGCGTCGGCTTCCGCCGCTTCGTGCGCGCGGCGCAGGCGCTCGCGGCTGTTGGTCAGGTGATTGCGCATCGCCGCGCGCGCGGCTTCACTGTCGCTGCGGGCGATTGCCTCGTAGATGTCCTCGTGCTCCCTGTGCACGCGGTCGAGGTAGCTCGACTGGTGATCGTGCGAGAGCTGCGCGGTGTTGACGCGGGTGCGCGGGATCACGCTCACGCCGAGGTGGTTGATGATGTCGATGAAATAGCGGTTGCCGGTGGCGGCCGCGATCTGCGAGTGGAAGCGGAAATCGGCGCCGGCGGTATCGCCGCCGCGCTCCAGGTTCTGGCGGAAGTTGTCCAGCGCGGCGCGGATGTCGGCCAGTTGCGCCGGGGTGCGCCGCGCCGCGGCCAGGCCCGCGGTCTCGGTCTCCAGGCTGATGCGGAATTCGAGCAGGGACAGCAGTTCGCGGATGGTCGTGATGGTCGCCGGGTCGATGTGGAAATCGGCCTTCTTCGGCGCCTCCCTGACGAAGGTGCCGATGCCGTGCCGGGTTTCCACCAGGCCGGCGGCCTGCAGGCTGGAGATCGCCTCGCGCACCACCGTGCGGCTCACGCCCTGCGCCGCCATGATGGCCGATTCGGTCGGCAGCTTGTCGCCGGGGCGCAGGGCGCCGCCGCGGATCATGTCGGTCAGCGCGGCGCCGACTTCATCGGACAGCCGGTGGGCGCGCTTTCTCGTGGGCGGGTTCACCTGGGCGATGTCTGTCATGGTGTGGCGGCGTCGAATGAGGAGCGGAGGGGGACCGAATCGGAAGGCGTCACCGGGAAGGGAAGCGTCGGGCGGAACCGCCTTGCCGGCCGGGCCAGCCGATCATAGCAGAGCCGCCGCGCCCGGCGATGCCGGCAAGAGACAGCGCCGGATACGGGACAAGGGCGGACGAGGGCCGGCGAAGAAAGGTTTGCCAACGGCGGAAAACATGTTGTACGATGTCTGCCATCTTAACACAACCCTCGACCGGATACGCTCCCTCGGAAGCGTTGCCGGCCGCCGTCCGAACCGCCTCGACGACAAGCCGCCGAACATGTCCGCTCCCCTCTCCGCCAAGCCGCGACTCGTTCGCATGCATCTGCATGACAACGTGGCGGTGGTCGCCAACGACGGCGGCCTGCCGGCGGGTACTGCGCTGCCGGACGGATTGGTGCTGCGCCAGGCGGTGCCGCAGGGCCACAAGGTGGCGCTGGTCGATATCCCGCAGGGGCAACCGGTGGTGCGCTACGACGTGACCATCGGCCGAGCCGCGCGCGACATCCCGGCCGGCGCCTGGGTGGAGGAGTCGCTGGTCGGCCTGCCGCCGGCGCGCCGGCTCGACGACCTGCCCGTCGCCACCCGCGCGCCGGCCGACGCGACGCCGCTGCAAGGCCATACCTTCGAGGGTTACCGCAACGCCGACGGCAGCGTCGGCACCCGCAACCTGCTGGCGATCACCACCACGGTCCAGTGCGTGGCCGGCGTGGTCGAGCACGCGGTGCGCCGCATCCGCGAAGAACTGCTGCCGCGCTATCCGAACGTGGACGGCGTGGTCGGGCTGGAGCACACCTACGGCTGCGGCGTGGCGATCGACGCGCCGGACGCGATCATTCCGATCCGCACGCTGCGCAACATCAGCCTGAACCCGAACTTCGGCGGCCAGGCGATGGTGGTCAGTCTCGGCTGCGAAAAGCTGCAGCCGTCGCGGCTGCTGCCCGAAGGCACGATCCCGATCGCCGGCAACGCGCCGCACGTGGTCTGCCTGCAGGACCGCCAGCACGTCGGCTTCCAGTCGATGATCGATTCGATCATGGCGATGGCCGAGACCCGGCTGGCTGCGCTCGACCAGCGGCGGCGCGAGACCTGTCCGGCATCGGACCTGGTGGTCGGCGTGCAGTGCGGCGGCAGCGACGCGCTGTCCGGCGTGACCGCCAACCCGGCGGTTGGCTTCGCCACCGACCTGCTGGTGCGCGCCGGCGCCACCGTGATGTTTTCCGAAGTGACCGAGGTGCGCGACGGCATCGACCAGCTCACCTCTCGCGCGGCCAGTCCCGAAATCGCGCAGGCGATGATTCGCGAGATGGCGTGGTACGACGAATACCTGAAGCGCGGCGGCGCAGACCGCAGCGCCAACACCACGCCGGGCAACAAGAAGGGCGGCCTGGCCAACATCGTCGAGAAGGCGATGGGCTCGATCGTCAAGTCCGGCACGATGCCGATTTCCGGCGTGCTGTCGCCGGGCGAAAAACTCAAGCGGGACCAGCGCGGCC
>JBQCGO010000031.1:0-3976 GCA_051955575.1 Burkholderiaceae bacterium | reverse complement strand
GCGAAAGCTCCCGATCCATGCTCCAGTCGAAAGACCCTCATGCCTGACGCCGGGCGGCCCGCGCCCGGGATGGATGACGAACCGGCCAGCGTCACCGGGCGCGTAACGGACGACGGCCGGTTCCAGGTCAACGTCAGCGTGTCGGTCGACCCGACACGACCATGGCCGCCGCCCGGCGCGCCGCGTGGCGATGACGACACTCATGATGACCATGGCGACCACGATGGCGACCGCCCGGACGGCGCCGGCAGGAACAACGGCAAGGACGGCAAGGACGGTAAAGAGGACAAGCCGAACGGCAACGGCAAGACCCCGCTCTACAAGCGCCCGGTGGTGGTCGGCCTCGCGCTGCTGGTCCTGCTGCTGCTGATCCTCGCCGGCATCGCCTGGTGGCGGCACGCGCAGACCCACGCGTCGACCGACGACGCGTTCATCGACGGCCAGGTGACCAACGTCGCGCCGCAGGCGAGCGGCCGGGTGACGAAGCTGTACGTGACCGACAACCAGCATGTGAAAGCCGGCCAGCCGCTGATCGACATCGACGCGCGCGACGTCGAGGTGAAGGTGGAGCAGGCCAAGGCGCAGCTTGCAAATGCCGAGAGCCAGCTCGCCGCGGCGCGCGCGCAGGTCGCCGTGCGGCAGGCCGATGCGCAGCAGGCCGGCGCCGGCAACCGGCAGATCGACGCGACGCTGGCCAAGGCCGAGCAGGACTTGAAGCGCTACCGCAAGGTCGATCCGGGCGCGGTCTCGCAGCAGCAGATCGACGCGGCGGTGGCCAACGTGCGCAGCCTGCGCGCACAGCGCGACGCGACCGGGCAGAACCGGCAGGCGGCGCAGGCCGCGGTGAAGGCGGCGCAGGCGCAGGTGCAGACCGCCGAGGCGGCGGTCAAGGTCGCGCGGGCCAACATCGACGCGGCGCAGTTGCAATTGTCGTACACGCACCTGACCGCGCCGATCGCCGGGCGCGTGACGAAGCGCTCGGTGGAGCTCGGCAGCTACGTGGATGCCGGCCACCCGGTAATGGCGATCGTCAGCGACGACCTCTGGGTCACCGCCAACTACAAGGAAACCGAGCTGGCGCGGATGCACCCGGGCGAGGACGTGCAGATCGTCATCGACGCCTACCCGGACGTGACCTTCCACGGCAAGGTTGACAGCATCCAGCGCGCGACCGGTTCCTACTTCAGCACGCTGCCGGCCGAGAACGCGACCGGCAACTACGTGAAGGTGGTGCAGCGGGTGCCGGTGAAGATCGTGTTCGACGACAAGCGCATCGGCGACTACCTGATCGCGCCGGGCATGTCGGCGGTGCCCGACGTGCAGTTCCCGGACCGCTGAGGGCCGGGCCATGGCGCAGAACGGTTCGGACATCCCGAAGCTGCCGCGCTCCGCGGCCGGCAGGCACAACCCGTGGCTGATCGCGTTCGTGGTGTCGCTGGCGACCTTCATGGAAGTGCTCGACACCACCATCTGCAACGTCTCGCTGCGCCACATCGCCGGCGGCCTCGGCTCGGGGCAGGACGAGAGCACCTGGATCCTGACCAGCTACCTGATCTCGAACGCGATCATCCTGCCGGTCAGCGGCTGGCTGTCGACGCTGATCGGCCGCAAGCGCTTCTACATGATCTGCGTGGCGCTGTTCACCGCCAGCTCGTTCCTGTGCGCGCTGTCGCCGAACCTGCCGTTCATGCTGTTCTTCCGGGTGCTGCAGGGGCTCGGCGGCGGCGGCCTCGCGCCGACCGAACAATCGATCTTCGCCGACACCTTCCCGCCGGAAAAACGCGCGATCGCGTTCGCGTTCTACGGCGTGACCGTGATCGTCGCGCCGGCGGCCGGCCCGTTCATCGGCGGCTGGCTGACGCAGACCTTTTCCTGGCACTGGGTGTTTTTGATCAACCTGCCGGTCGGCATCGCGGCGCTGGTACTGATCTGGTTCCTGGTCGACGAGCCGCCGGCGGTGCGGCGCGACACCATCAATTTCCGCAAGCGCTTCATCCCCGACTGGCTCGGCTTCACGCTGGTCGCGCTGACCTTCGGCAGCCTGCAGGTGGTGCTCGACCGCTTCGAGCAGGACGACGGCTTTTCGTCGCTGATGATCGTGATGTTCGCTACCGTCTGCGTGTTTTCCGCCGCGTCGCTGATCTGGTGGGAGCGGCAGCATCCGCAGCCGGTGTTCGACGTGAAGCTGTTCAAGGTGCGCTCGTTCGCCGGCGCGAACATCGTCATGTTCATCGCCGGCTTCACGCTGTTCAGCACCACGCAGCTGATCCCGCAGCTGGCGCAGGAACTGCTCGGCTACGACGTGCTGAACGCCGGCAAGACGCTCGCGCTCGGCGGGCTGGCGTCGGCGGCGGTGATGCCGTTCGCCGGTATCGTCGCCAGCCGCGTCCAGCCGAAATGGCTGATCGGCAGCGCGCTCGTCGCGACCGGTTTCGCGCTGATCCACACCGCGAACCTGTCGCTGCAGATGTCGTTCGGCACGCTGGCATTGGCGCGCGCGCTGCAGGCGGTGCCGCTGCCGTTCCTGTTCGTGTCGCTGACCTCGGCCGCCTACGTCGGCATCCCGCCGAACAAGAACAGCGACGCGTCGGCGCTGATCAACCTGTCGCGCAACCTCGGCGGCAGCGTCGGCATCGCCACCGCTACGACGATGCTCGCGTGGCGCACCCAGTTCCACCACGAGCGGCTCGGCAGCCATTTGACCGTGTTCGACCCGCAAGGCGCGCTCGCGCATTCGGCGCGCGCCGCGCAGCAGGTGGTGCAGACCCAGGCGCAGGCGCTGTCCTACCTCGACATCTTCTGGGCGTTCGGCATGGCGGCGATCGTCGCCAGCCCGATCGTCTTCCTGTTGAAGCGCATTCCGAAAGGCCAGGCCGCGCATGGACATTAAGCGACGCCTCGCCGCCTGCGCCGTGCTGTCGACCATCTGCGCCATGCTGTTGTCCGGCTGCGCCTCGGGTCCCGACTTCCGGCCGCCGCAGCCCGATGCGCCCGCGCAGTGGAATGCGCTCGACGATGCGCAGCCGCACACCGGCAACGCGCCATCGAGCCGGCTGGTGCGCGAACCGTTCGACGGCCGGCGCTGGTGGTCGGTGTTCCACGACCCGGTGCTCGACGGACTGATCGGCGATGCCAAGAAGCAGAACCTGACGCTGCAGATCGCCGCCAGCCGCATTCGGCAAGCCCGCATCCAGCGCGCCGCCACCGCGTCCGGCCTGCTGCCGAGCGTGTCGGCCAACGCGGCCGGCGCGCGCACCAAGTTCAGCGAAAACGGCGCGTCGGCCGCGCTCGGCGGCGGAGGCAGGGGCAGCGCGGCCAGCGCGCCCGCCAACACCTTCCAGGTCGGCTTCGACGCGCTGTGGGAACTGGACCTGTGGGGAAAGACCCGGCGCGCGGTCGAGGCGGCCGACGCCAACACCGCCGCCGCGGTGGAAAACCGGCACGATGCGCTGGTCTCGCTGACCGCCGAAATCGCCCGCACCTGGTTCGCGCTGCTCGGCGCGCGGGCGCAGTTGCGCGTCGCGCAGGACAACCTCGCCACCCAGCGCCGCATCCTGTCGCTGGTGCAGTCGCAGCGGCAGGCCGGACTGGTCGCCGAGTCCGACGTACTGCAGGCGCAGACCGCGATCGATGCGACCGAGGCGAGCCTGCCGCCGCTGGAGCAGGAAACCGAACGCGATGCGAACGCGCTCGCGCTGCTGCTGGCGCAGCCGCCGGGCGCGCTGCGCGAACGCCTGGCCGGCCACGACGCGCTGCCCGACCTGCCGCCGCAGGTGCCGGTCGGCCTGCCCGGCGACCTGTTGCGCCGGCGCCCCGACATCCGCCGCAGCGAATCGCAGCTGCACGTGGCGACCGCGCGGATCGGCGTCGCGGTCGCGCAGCTGTTCCCGTCGGTGCGGCTGGGCGCGGTCGGCGGCCTGCAGGCCAGCCGGCTGGCCGACCTGTCCGACTGGGCCTCGCGCTTTTTCCTGTTCGG
>JBQCGO010000030.1:0-4307 GCA_051955575.1 Burkholderiaceae bacterium | reverse complement strand
CGGCTTCGTGGTCGACGACGCGATCGTAATGATCGAGAACATCTCGCGCTACATCGAGGAAGGCGAGCCGCCGCTGCAGGCCGCGTTGAAGGGCGCGCGGCAGATCGGCTTCACCATCCTGTCGCTGACGGTGTCGCTGATCGCGGTGCTGATCCCGCTGCTGTTCATGGGCGACGTGGTCGGCCGGCTGTTCCGCGAATTCGCCATCACGCTGGCGGTGACCATCGTCATTTCCGCGGTGGTCTCGCTGACGCTGACGCCGATGATGTGCGCGCGGCTGCTGCGCCACGTGCCGGACGCGCAGCAGGGCCGCTTCGCGCGCGCGTCGGGGCATTTCTTCGATCGCGTCATCGCCGCCTACGGCCGCTGGCTCGACTGGGTGCTGGACCGCCAGGCGGCGACGCTCTTGGTCGCGACGGCAACCGTCGCGGTCACCGCGCTGCTGGCGGTGATGATCCCGAAAGGCTTCTTCCCGGTACAGGACACCGGCGTAATCCAGGGCATTTCCGAAGCGCCGGAATCGGTGTCATTCGCGACCATGGCCGCGCGCCAGCAGGCGCTGGCGGACGTAATCCTGCGCGACCCCGCGGTGGAGAGCCTGTCGTCGTTCATCGGCATCGACGGCGTCAACACGACGATGAACAGCGGCCGCCTCCAGATCAACCTGAAGCCGCGCGACGAGCGCGACGTGGATGCGACCGCCGTCATCGAGCGGCTGCAGCAAAGCGTGGCGAAGGTCGAGGGCATTTCGCTCTTCATGCAGCCGGTGCAGGACCTGACCATCGAGACCCGCGTGTCGCGCACCCAGTACCAGTTCACGCTGCAGGACGCCGATCCGGCGCAGCTGGCGACCTGGACGCCGAAGCTGGTGGACCGGCTGTCCCGGCTGCCCGAACTGCGCGACGTGACCAGCGACCTGCAGCAGCGCGGATTGCAGGCGGCGCTGACGATCGACCGCAACACCGCGTCGCGGCTCGGCGTGACGCCTGCGGCCATCGACAGCGCGCTCTACAGCGCCTTCGGCCAGCGCATCGTCTCGACCATCTTCACCCAGACCAACCAGTACCGCGTGGTGCTCGAGGTGCAGCCCGGATTCCGCCAGGGGCCGAAGGATCTCGCTCATCTGTACGTGGCCGGCGCCAACGGCGCGCAGGTGCCGCTGTCGGCGATCACCACGCTGACCGAGCAGACCGCGCCGCTGGCGGTCACTCACGTCGGCCAGTTCCCGGCGGCGACGATCTCGTTCAACCTGGCGCCCGGCGCCGCGCTCGGCGACGCGGTCGACGCGATCGAGGCGGCGCAGCGCGAGGTAGGCCTGCCGGCCAGCATCCAGACCGGCTTCCAGGGCGCGGCGCTGGCGTTCCGCTCGTCGCTGTCGAACGAGTTGCTGCTAGTGCTGGCGGCCATCGTCACGGTCTACATCGTGCTCGGCGTGCTGTACGAGAGCATCATCCATCCACTCACGATCCTGTCGACGCTGCCGCCCGCGGGGCTCGGCGCGCTGCTCGCGCTGATGCTGTTCCGAAGCGACCTCGGCATCATTGCGGTGATCGGCATCATCCTCTTGATCGGCATCGTCAAGAAGAACGCGATCATGATGATCGACTTCGCGCTGGAAGCCGAGCGCGAGCAGGGCATGGCGCCGCGCGAGGCGATCCGGCAGGCCAGCCTGTTGCGCTTCCGGCCGATCCTGATGACCACCATGGCCGCGCTGCTCGGCGCGCTGCCGCTGATGTTCGGCAGCGGCGTCGGCTCCGAGCTGCGGCATCCGCTCGGCATTTCGATCGTCGGCGGCCTGATCGTCAGCCAGGTGCTCACGCTGTTCACTACGCCGGTGATCTATCTCGGCTTCGACCGGCTGGCGCGCCGTTTCCGGCCGCAGGGGCCGAACCTCGCGGCCGGCGATTCGCTGCCTCCCCGCCTTGATACCGACGCGACGCAGCCATGAATCTGTCGGCTCCGTTCATCCGGCGCACCGTCGCGACCACGCTGCTGACCATCGGCATCGCGCTGGCCGGCATCCTCGGCTTCAGCCTGCTGCCGGTGTCGCCGTTGCCGAAGGTGGATTTCCCGACCATCTCGGTGTCGGCATCGGTGCCCGGCGCCGGCCCGGAAACCATGGCCGCCACCGTCGCCACGCCGCTGGAGCGCGCGCTCGGGCGCATTGCCGGCGTCACGGAAATGACTTCGTCCAGCTCCCAGGGCTCGGCGCGCATCACGATCCAGTTCGACCTCGATCGCGACATCGACGGCGCGGCGCGCGACGTGCAGGCCGCGATCAACGCCGCCCGCGCCGATCTGCCGAGCAGCTTGCGCAGCAACCCGACCTACCGCAAGGTCAACCCGGCCGACGCACCGATCATGATCATCGCGCTCACCTCCGACACGATGAGCCAGGGTCAGTTGTACGACATTGCCTCCACCACGCTGCAGCAGAAGCTGTCGCAGGTGGCCGGCATCGGCCAGGTCAGCGTCGGCGGCAGCTCGCTGCCGGCGGTGCGGGTCGAGCTGAACCCGACCGCGCTCAGCCAGTACGGCGTCGGGCTGGAAGACGTGCGCAACGCGCTGGCCGGCACCAACGCCAACCGGCCGAAAGGGTATGTCGACGCCGGCGACCGGCGCTGGCAGATCGCCACCGACGACCAGGCCAAGACCGCGGCGGATTACCGGCCGCTGATCGTCGCCTGGCGCAACGGCGCGCCGGTGCAATTGTCCAGCGTCGCCGAGGTCGATGACTCGGTCGAGGACCTGCGCAACGCCGGCATCTCGAACGGCCGCCCGGCGGTACTCCTGATCATGAACCGGCAGCCGGACGCGAACATCATTGAGACGGTGGACCGGATCCGCGCGCTGCTGCCGAACCTGAAGGCATCTGTGCCGGCCGCGGTGGACATGAACGTGGTGCTGGACCAGACCATGACGATCCGCGCCTCGCTGCACGACGTCGAGCGCACGCTGGTGCTGGCGGTGGCGCTGGTGATCCTGGTGGTGTTCCTGTTCCTGCGC
Organism: Burkholderiaceae bacterium; assembly: GCA_051955575.1. Lineage (GTDB taxonomy): Bacteria > Pseudomonadota > Gammaproteobacteria > Burkholderiales > Burkholderiaceae_D > JBQCGO01. The sequence goes on along the minus strand of JBQCGO010000030.1, from coordinate 1,301 downwards.
AACGCGCGCGCCAGCCTGATCCCGAGCGTGGCGGTGCCGATCTCGCTGCTCGGCACCTTCGCGGTGATGCACCTGCTCGGCTACAGCCTGGACAATCTGTCGCTGATGGCGCTGACCATCTCGACCGGCTTCGTCGTCGACGACGCCATCGTGGTGCTGGAAAACGTGATGCGCCACATCGAGGACGGCATGCCGCCGCGCGAGGCTGCCCTGCAGGGCGCGCGCGAGGTCGGCTTCACGGTGCTGTCGATGAGCGTGTCGCTGGTCGCGGTGTTCATCCCGATGCTGCTGCTGGGCGGCCTGGTCGGCCGGCTGTTCCGCGAATTCGCGGTCACGCTGTCGGTCGCGGTGATGGTGTCGCTGGTGGTGTCCCTGACCACCACGCCGATGATGTGCGCGCGGCTGCTGCGCAGCGAGGCGGGTTCGACCCATGGCCGCTTCTATCTCGCCGGCGAGCGCGTCTTCGACTGGCTGCTGCGGCATTACGAGCGCAGCCTGTCGTGGGCGCTGCGGCACCGGGCGGTGACGCTGGCGACGCTGCTGGCGGTGGTCGCGTTGAACGTCTACCTCTATGCCGCGGTGCCGAAGGGCTTCTTCCCGCAGCAGGACACAGGCCGCCTAATCGGCTTCATCGAGGCCGACCAGGCCACCTCGTTCCAGGCGATGCGGCCGAAGCTGGCCGCGTTCATCGACATCGTGCGCGCTGATCCGGCGGTCGCCGGCGTGACCGGCTTCACCGGCGGCGGCCGGCGCAACTCCGGCTTCATGTTCGTCGCGCTGAAGCCGCTGGAAGAGCGCGGCGGGAAGGCGAGCGCCGACGACGTGATCAACCGGCTGCGGCCGAAACTGGCGAAGGTGCCGGGCGCGGCGCTGTTCCTGCAAGCCGCGCAGGACATCCGCGTCGGCGGGCGGCAGTCGAACTCGCAATACCAGTACACGCTGCTGAGCGACAGCCTGGCCGATCTCGACGCCTGGGCGCCGAAGGTGCTGGAGGCGCTGCGCCACGTGCCGCAGCTGGCCGACGTCAACAGCAGCCAGCAGAGCAAGGGCCTGCAGGTGACGCTGACGGTGGACCGGGACGCCGCCGCGCGGCTCGGCGTGACGCAGAAGGCGATCGACGCGACGCTGTACGACGCATTCGGCCAGCGCCAGGTGTCGACCATCTATGCCGCGCGCAACCAGTACCACGTGGTGATGGAAGTCGCGCCGCGCTTCTGGCAGCGGCCGGAAACCCTGAAGGACATTTACGTAAAGAGCGACGCCGGCGAGATGGTGCCGCTGTCGGCGTTCTCGCATTTCGA
>JBQCGO010000029.1:0-3160 GCA_051955575.1 Burkholderiaceae bacterium | reverse complement strand
CGTGCAGGCGCTCTACGGGCAGGACAAGCCGATGGTGGCGGCGGTGGTGCTGCTGACCACGGTGGCGATTCCCGGGCTGGAGCTGCTGGCGCTGCTCTACATGCTGCTGCCGCTGCGGCTCGGCGTGGTGCCGCCCGGCCTGCCGTTCATGTTCCGCTTCCTGCTGGCGGCGCACCCGTGGAGCATGATCGAGGTATTCCTGCTCGGCATCCTGGTCACGCTGGTCAAGCTGGCCGACCTCGCCACCGTCGTGCCCGGCCTGTCGCTGTGGGCATTCGTCGGACTGATCGGCATGTTCTCCGCGATCTCGGCCTCGTTCAGCATCCGCGACTTCTGGTGCTGGGTGGAGGCGGCCGACAGGCGCTATCACTTCCCGGCCTGCACGGAGAGCGCATGAGGGCGGCTCCGGCAACCGCCGCGGTTACCGCGATCGGGCGCGGCATGCTGACTTGCGAAACCTGCGGCCTGCTGTCGCGCACCGGACTGGAGCCGGCGCAGGCGCAAGCCGCGCTGCTGCGTTGCCCGCGTTGCCATGCGCGCCTGCATGCGCGCAAGCCGGCCAGCCTGCTGCGCACCTGGCTGTTCCTGATTGCGGCCTACATCCTCTACGTGCCGGCCAACCTGCTGCCGATCCTCGAGACCCGCTCGCTGTTCGATTCCGCCGACAGCACCATCATGAACGGCGTGATCCTGTTCTGGACCAGCGGCTCGTGGTTCATCGCCGGGCTGATCTTCTTCGCCAGCATCGTGGTGCCGCTGACCAAGCTGATGGCGCTGACGCTGCTGGCGGTGTCGGTGCACCGGCGCTCGGCATGGCAGCCGTACCAGCGCACGCGGCTGTACCGGCTGGTCGAGGCCATCGGCCGCTGGTCGATGCTCGACATCTACGTGATCGCGATCTCGGTCGCGCTGGTGCAGCTCGGCCGCTTCGCCTCGATGCAGGTCGGCTGGGGCGCGGCCTGCTTCGGCGCGGTGGTAGTGCTGACGATGTTCGCCGCCCATGCGTTCGACCCGCGGCTGATCTGGGACCGCGCGGAGGGCCGGCATGGCTGAGCCGATGCCGCCCGACCGCGACGACGTGCCGCAGGCGATCGCGGTGCCGCGCCGGCGCTGGGCGATCTCGCTGGTCTGGCTGATCCCGATCGTCGCCGCGCTGGTCGGCGCCTGGATCGCGGTCAACTACGTGCTGTCGCAGGGACCGACGATCACCATCACCTTCACCAACGCCGAAGGACTGGAGGCGGGCAAGACCAAGGTGCGCTACAAGAACGTCGACATCGGCACCGTCAAGGACATCGCGATCTCGAAGGACCGCTCGCACGTCGTCGTCACCGCCGACATCGTCAAGAACGCCGAGAACCTGATCGTCGCCGACACCCGCTTCTGGGTAGTGCGGCCGCGTATCAGCTTCAACAGCGTCACCGGCATCGGCACGCTGCTCTCGGGCGCCTACATCGGCGTCGACGCCGGCAGGTCCGATGAGGCGAAGCGCGCCTTCGACGGCCTGGAGACGCCGCCGCGCGTGACCTCGGATTTTCCCGGCCGCGAGTTCACGCTGCATGCCGAGAACATCGGTTCGCTCTACGTCGGCGCGCCGGTCTACTTCCGCCGGGTGCCGGTCGGCGAGGTGACCGGCTACCATCTCGATGCCGACGGCAAGGGCGTCGCGGTCGACATCTTCGTGACGTCGCCGCACGACAAGCTGGTGACCGCCAACAGCCGCTTCTGGCACGCCAGCGGCATCGATTTCTCGCTCGAGGGCTCGGGCGTGAAGCTGAACACCGAATCGCTGATCTCGATCGTGGTCGGCGGCATCTCGTTCCAGCCGGCGCCGAACAGCGAACCCGCGCCGCCGGCCCCGGCGAACACCGTGTTCACGCTGTTCCAGAGCAAGGAAGCCGCGCTGAAGCCGGACGAGAAGGAAGTCCAGACCTACCTGCTGTACTTCACCGAATCGCTGCGCGGCCTGTCGCCGGGCGCGCAGGTGGACTTCCGCGGCATCAACATCGGCGAGGTCAAGGCGGTCAGCGTCGAGTACGACCGCGAGACGAAGACGCTGCGCTTCCCGGTGGAGATCGACATCTATCCGGCGCGGCTGCGCTCGCGCTACCGCAAGGGCGCGACGCAGATGTCGGCGATGGAGCGCGAACCGCGCGTGCTGCTGGAGCGCTGGGTCAAGCGCGGCTTCCGCGCGCAACTGAAGACCGCCAACCTGATCACCGGGCAACTGTTCGTCGCGCTCGACTTCTTCCCGCACGCGCCGCCGGCGCAGATCGACTGGAGCCAGTCGCCGGTGGTGCTGCCGACGATTCCGGGCGCGCTCGAGAACATCCAGGAAACGCTGGGCAACATCGCGCGCAAGCTCGACAACGTGCCGTTCGAGTCGATCGGCAAGAACGTCAACCAGACGCTGCAATCGCTGAACCGCACGCTGCAAAGCGCCGACAAGGTGGTGCGCCAGCTCGACGGCTCGGTCTTGCCCGAGATGCGCGATACGCTCGCCGCCGCCCGCGGCGCGCTCGGCAACGCACAGCGCGCGCTCTCGGCCGACGCCCCGGTGCAGCAGGACTTGCGCGACACGCTCTCCGAGGTGAGCCGGGCGGCGCAGGCGCTGCGGGTGCTGGCGGATTACCTGAGCCGCCATCCGGAAGCGCTGATCCGCGGAAAGAGGGGAGAGGAATAGATGATCGCATCCGCCGTTCGCAAAGCCGTGGGCCTCGCCGCGATATCGGCCTCGCTGTCAACCGCAATGCTGGCCGGGGGCTGCGCCTCGACGCCGCCGGAATCGTTCTACACGTTGCGCCCGGTGGCGCCGGCCGACGCGGCATCGGTCGCGCCCGCGGCATCGTCTGCGCCGGCCTACAGCCTCGTCGTCGGACCGGTCCGGGTGCCGGAAATCGTCGACCGGCCGCAACTGGTGGTGCGCAAGGACGGGAACGAGGTTGCCGTGCTCGAGCAGCAACGCTGGGCGCAGCCGCTGCAGGCCGAGATCGCGCAGGCGCTGGCGGCCGACCTGTCGGCGCGGCTGCCGCAGGCGCGCGTCATTCCCGACCGCGACGCCGGCAGCGCGAACGCGGACGTGCGGGTGACGGTCGACGTGACGCGTTTCGACGCGGTGCCCGGCGCCTTCGTCATGGTGGAATCGCTGTGGACGATCCGC
>JBQCGO010000028.1:0-10203 GCA_051955575.1 Burkholderiaceae bacterium | reverse complement strand
GGTCGCGAGATCGCGGATCTCGCCGACCATGATGATGTCCGGGTCCTGCCGCATCAGCGCGCGCACGCCGTCGGCGAACGACAGGTCGATGCCGTGGTGGACCTGCATCTGGTTGAACGAAGCCTCGACCATCTCGATCGGGTCCTCGACGGTGCAGACGTTCACTTCCGACGTGGCGAGCGCCTTCAGCGTGGTGTACAGCGTAGTGGTCTTGCCGGAGCCGGTCGGGCCGGTGACCAGGATGATGCCGTGCGGCCGGCGCGTCAGCGCGTCCCAGCGCGCCGCGTCGTCGGGCGGAAAGCCCAGTTCCGGCAGCGTCTTGACCACCACGTCCGGATCGAAGATGCGCATCACCAGCTTTTCGCCGAACGCGGTGGGCAGCGTCGACAGCCGCAGCTCGATCTCCTGCCCGCCGGCGGTGCGGGTCTTGATGCGGCCGTCCTGCGGCCGGCGCTTCTCGATCACGTCCATCCGGCCGAGCAGCTTGATGCGCGAAGTCATCGCCAGCAGCACCACCGCCGGCACCTGGTAGACCTGGTGCAGGATGCCGTCGATGCGGAAGCGGATCGCGCCGAGTTCGCGCTTCGGTTCGAGGTGGATGTCCGAGGCGCGCTGCTCGAACGCGTACTGCCACAGCCAGTCGACGATGTTGACGATGTGCTGGTCGTTCGCGTCGACCTGCTTGTTCGCCTTGCCGAGTTCGACCAGCTGCTCGAAGTTGTTGCGCAGCGCGAGGTCCTGTCCGCCGGACTTGTTCGCGCCCTTGATCGATTTCGCCAGCGAGAAGAACTGCGCGGTGTACTGCGCGATGTCGAGCGGGTTGGCGAACACCAGCTTGACGTCGCGCCGGGTGATCTTCGCGATCTCCGCTTCCCACTCGGTGTGGAACGGCTCGGCGGTCGCCACCGTCAGCACGGTCGGGGTCAGCTCGACCGGCAGGATGTGGAAACGCGCCGCGTAGCTGGCCGACATCACGTCGGCGACGCGGGTGAAGTCGGTCTTCAGCGGATCGATCCGGAAGAACGGCAGGCCGACCTTGCCGGCCGCCCATTCGGTGAGCCAGTCGAGCGCGAGCGTGTTGTGCGGTGGCCGGGCGGACCGGAGCCGGCATTGCGCGACCGCGGTGAGCGGATGCATCGGCGTGGCGGCGTTGCGCAGATGGCCTTGCGCGGCGGCGAACAGCGCCTTGGCTTCGGCGCGCTCGACCAGGCCGTCGGCGACCAGCCAGGCGAACAGTTGCTGCAGGTCGAGCGCCTTCGGCGCGGCGCGGCGCGCGGGAGGGGCGGAAGGAGCGGAAGGGGCGGAAGGGGCGGCGGATGGGGACATGAAGCGCTCCGGTCGCGGCGGCACGCCGCGAAGCTGGACAATCGGCGCCGCGGCAGGGGCGCGGTCTCGCGGAGAGGATAGCGGAGAACCGGGGTTGTTCCTAGTCAACTCCGGTGGGAAACGCTGCGAGCGTGGGCGCGGCGCGTCAGCCGGCGGCAATGCCGGCCTTGATGCCGCTGACCCACGAGCGCGCCGGCAGCCCGATCGTCGCGCGGATGTCGGAAGCGCGCTGGTAGAGGGCGATGAAATCGAACGCCGGCTCGGTCCGGAACGCGATCGCGATCACGTTGCCGTCGTGGACTTCGGGCAGGCAGACGATGCGGGCGAACGATTTTTCCATCGCCGCGAGGTTGCGCCCGTAGCTCGGATGGTCGCCGAACAGGTTGACCGTCATGATGCCGTGCGGCCCAAGCGCGGCGGCGCACGCGCGGTAGAACGCCGGCGTGTCGAGCACCGGGCCGCTGGCGGTGGCGTCGTAGAGGTCGACCTGCAGTGCATCGGCGGTGCCGGCGTTGGCCGCGTCCTCGACCCAGGCCATCGCGTCCATTTCCAGCACCGTCAGCCGCTCGTCGTTCGGCGGCAGCTTGAACATGCTTTCGCAAACCGCGACGACTTCCGGGTTCAGCTCGATCGCGGTCACCCGCGTCTCCGGGAATTCGCGGTAGCAGAACTTGGTCAGCGCGGCGCTGCCCAGGCCGAGCTGGACCACGTGGCGCGGCGAGTCGAGGAACAGCATCCACGCCATCATCTGCTGCGCGTATTCGAGCTCCAGCCAGTCCGGCTTGCGGATCCGCATCGCGCCCTGCACCCACTCGGTGCCGAAATGCAGGTAGCGCACGCCCTCGAGTTCAGAGATCGTCACCGGCGCGTAGCGCGGCTTGCGTGCTGCCTTTGGACGGCGCGGACCGTCGGCGCGGTTGGCGTCGGCTTCGATGGATTTGCGGCGGATCAGCATGGAGGAAGGGCCGGAACGGCGGCGTGGCGCGGAGGCCGTGATTCTACCGGCTCGCGGCGGACAAGGGCGCGGGCCATCGGCTGGGAGAAAGCGGTTGCGGCGACCGCGCCGCGTTTGTGAAACGGCCGGCCCATCCATCGAGAGGCCGGCCGCTTGCGGAGGGGAGAAAGATCAGCGGGTCTGCATGTCGCTGCTCATGCCGCTGTCCGACATTCCGCTCGAACTGCCGGACGACATGCCGCCGCTGCCGGACGCGCTGGCCAGCGCCTGACGCAACGCCGAAGTCTTGCTTGAGGTCGGCTTGGCCTTGCCGCTGAAGATGTCGTTCAGCGTGACTTGCTTGCCGTAGAAGGCCGCCGTCTCGTCCTTGTCGAAGGTGATGTCGGTCACGCTCACCGCCGCGTCGCCGAACAGGCCCTCGGCATCCGACCAGATCGTCACGTCGCCGCGGCCGGCGTTGCCCTGCGCCTTGGCGGACCAGTTCACCAGCGTCAGCCCGGCGTCGGCGTTCAGCGACCAGTTGTTGTCCTGCTTGAAGGTGTTGACCGCCTTCTGCGTATTCATGATGAGAGCGATCGAGCCGGCTTCGACGCCGGCCTGGATGCCGCCGCTGATGCCGCCGATATTGTAGAAGGCCGGTTCGCTCCATTTGCCGCCGTGCTTCACGAGCACCACGCCTTCGCCGCCGCGGGCGCCGACGCCGAGCGCGGCGCGGCCGTAGTCAGGCACCACGAACACGCCTTGCGCCTTGGACAGCAGTTGCTTGATGTCGGGATCCTTCTCCATTTGCTTGACTACCTTGATCGCCTCGGTCACCTGGCCTTGCGCGTCTTGGTGCTCGTTGCCGAGCGTCTTCGAATTCTGCGGCGGGTTGGCGTGGGAATCGGTCGCGGTCGACGGGTTGGCAGCGCCGGCCGACATCGAAGCAAGGGCGAGAGTGCAGGCGGCGACGAGAGTGGAAATGCCGGGAGTTTTCGAGTTCATGGTTTCTCCTTTGCAGGTTGGCGACCTTCCGGACGGGAAATCGGGATACGGACCGCGGCCCGGTCGGCCGGTTCGTTGAGCGACGGCGGATGAGACTGGCGTCGCGGAGAGGGAGGGCGGCAACGTCCCGCAGGGCGCGGGAACCGCAGCTTCCATGAAGGACAGGTTGCAAGTTGCGTGCCTTTCGAATCCGCACCGGTTTCGGGGCGCCGCAACCGTATCGGCCTATGGCAGCCGGCGAAATATGCAAAGCCTTTGAAAAGCTTACAAGGCGCGAGCCGGGAAATTGCTGCGTAGGAAGAAACCGTGCGGCGCGGCAGCGCCCGGCGGCAACCGATAGAATTTCCGTTCGCCCGCGCAACGGGCGATGCCGCCAACCGGGCGCGGTGACCTTTCCTTCGGCCCGGCAACAATCAGGAATCAGGAGACGAACCATGACCAAGCTGACCGTGCTGTATGGCCATCCAGCCGATCCCGCCGCCTTCGAAAAGTACTACTTGGGAACACACTTGCCGCTGGCCGGAAAGATCCAGGGCATCCGCCGCACCGAGTTCACGAAAGTCAGCGGCGCGGCGGACGGCGGCAAGCCGGCGTTCTACCGGATCGCCGAACTCTGGTTCGACAGCCCGGAACATATGCAGAAGGTGATGTCGACGCCGGAAGCGGCCGCCACGCTGGCCGACATCCCGAACTTCGCGACCGGCGGCGTCACCACGCTGGTGTCGCAGGAAAGCTGAAACGCGGAACTGAAATGCGGAATTGAAACCGGAACTGAAACGAGGCGCCCGGCCGGAATCGCGGCCGGGCGTCCCGGCGCGTCATGCCGCCAGCGCCGGATAGTCGACATAACCTTCCGCGCCGCCCTGGTAGAAGGTCTCGGGCTTCGGCGGGTTCAGCGGCGCGTTGCGCGCGAAGCGCTTCGGCAGGTCCGGATTGGCGATGAACAGTTGGCCGAACGCGACCGCGTCGGCCTCGCCGGAAGCAATCACCTGCTCGGCGCTTTCGCGCGTCATCTTCTCGTTGGCGATGTAGACGCCGCCGAACGCCTGCTTCAGTTGCGGGCCGAGCCGGTTCTCGCCGAGCGATTCGCGCGCGCAGATGAATGCGATGCCGCGACGGCCGAGTTCGCGCGCGACGTAGCCGAAGGTTTCGGCCGGATTGGAGTCGCGCATGTCGTGCGAATCCCCGCGCGGAGCCAGATGCATGCCCACACGCGCCGCACCCCAGACCTCGATGCAGGCATCGGTCACTTCCAGCATCAGCCGAGCGCGATTTTCGACGGAGCCGCCGTAGCCGTCGGTGCGCTGGTTGCTGCCGTCCTGCAGGAACTGGTCGAGCAGGTAGCCGTTCGCGCCGTGCACTTCGACGCCGTCGAAGCCGGCTACCTTGGCGTTTTCCGCGCCCTTGCGGTAGGCCGCGACGATGCCGGGAATCTCGTCCAGCGCGAGCGCCCGCGGCGTCACGTAAGGCCGCATCGGGCGCACCAGGCTGACGTGGCCCTTGGGCGCGATCGCGCTCGGCGCGACCGGCAGTTCGCCGTCCAGGAAGATCGGATCGGAAATCCGGCCCACGTGCCACAGTTGCAGGAAGATGCGGCCGCCGGCGGCGTGCACCGCGTCAGTCACCTGCTTCCAGCCGACGACCTGCTCGTCCGACCAGATGCCCGGCGTGTCGGCGTAGCCGACGCCCTGCGGCGCGACCGCGGTGGCTTCGGACAGAATCAGGCCGGCCGAGGCGCGCTGCGCGTAGTACTCGGCCATCAGCGCGTTCGGCACGCGGCCCGCGCCGACGGCGCGCGAGCGGGTCAGCGGCGCCATCACGATGCGGTTCGGAAGGTCGAGGTCGCCGATGCGGATCGGATCGAAAAGCGTTGTCATTAGGTTTCTCCGGAAAAAAGCGGGCGCGGCCCGCCGGTTTGAAGGGGGCGCGGATGCGCCTATGTCGAAAGGGTTAGAGATCGCCGTTCATGTGGTCGAGAAACGCCTGGATGACGTCCTCGTCGCGCTTGAAGAACACCCACTGGCCGACGCGCCGGGCGATGACCAGTCCGGCACGCTGCAGCGTCGCGAGATGCGCCGATACCGTCGATTGCGACAGTCCGGCGCGCCGGTCGATCAGCCCGGCGCAGACGCCGAAGTCGAGCGGGTGTTCCTGGTCGGCAAAATAGTCGCCGGGCGTCTTCAGCCAGCCGAGAATCTGCCGGCGCACCGGGTTGGCGAGCGCCTTGTGGATCGCGTCGATGTCGACGTTCTGAGCGCGGCGACGGCCGCCGTTTCGGGTTTGCACGATGGAAGAATCGCTTGTTGGCGAACCAAATATCGTTGATTTCCGATATTTTAATAGCTTTCCTTGCTTTATGCAGGCGACACGCACGCAATCAACCGAGGCCGGCGAGGATGCCGCGCCACGCCGCGAGCTTGGCGTCGAAGCTGAACTGCGCGTTGGCCGGAGACGAAGACGGCAGCACCAGCGTCTCGTATCCGGCTGCCGCGAAGCGCGGCGCCTCCTTCCCGGACGTCTTGCCGTTGAAGCAGACCCGCGCCAGCGTCGGGCAGGTTTGCCGCAGCCAGCCGAAATCGTTGGCCTGCGCGTTGCGGATTGCGCTGTCCAGGCTGCCGATCCGGTCGCAGCCGGCGATCACGTCCCACAGGCCGATGCGCAGCGCGAGCAGCCGCCGCAGCCGGTCGTCGTAGGGTTGCGCGGCCAGCGGCTCGCCGGTCACTGCCGACAGCAGCGGCCAGAATTGGTTGCGCGGGTGCGCGTAATACCGGCTCGCCGCCAGCGAGGCGCCGCCGGGAAAGCTGCCGAGGATCAGCACGCGGGTCGCTGCGTCGACCACCGGCGGAAGGCCGGTCAGCGCGGGAACGGGAATCGGGGCGGTTGCGGACATCGGGTCTCCGGCAATGCAGGCGGCACCGATGCGCGCCTGTCGTGAAAGGACAGGAAAGCGCCGCCGCGGTTCGGATTTTGCCGGGAGGCGCGCGCCTTGCTTGCGTCAAAATGGGTAAACTGGGACATCGCCGCGATCGACGCGGCTTTTTTCGTTTCACTCGGAGTCCATGATGAAAAAGCTTTTCCTCGCCGGCTGCTGTCTTGCGCTGGTCGCCGGTTGCGCGATCCAGCCGAATTCGGGCAGCGTCTATCGCGCCAGCGAACCGGGCCGTGAACAGATCGTGCGTACCGGCACCGTCGAATCGGTGCGCAACGTGACCATCGACAAGGGCCAGACCGGCGTCGGCACGCTCGGCGGCGGCGCGCTCGGCGGTCTCGCGGCCGGTTCCAACATCGGCCGCGGCAACGGCGCGATCGCGGCCGGCATCGTCGGCGCGATCGCCGGCGGCATCGCCGGCAACCAGATCGAGAACGGCGCGACGCGTCGGCCCGGTCTCGAAATCACCGTCAAACTGGACAGCGGCGACATGCGCGCCATCGTCCAGGACGCCGACGAGCCGTTCCGCCCGGGCGATCGGGTACGCCTGCTGTCCTCGGGCGGCACGACGCGGGTGACGCACTGACGCTTCGGCACCAGAACCCGTTCCCGGCGGGCGACGGTCCGCCCTTCCCATGCCGGCAAGCGGTCTTCGGACCCCTTGCCGTTTTTCCTGCCCGACGCCGGACCGCGCTGCGGCCCTGCACGATCCTTGCTAGTACTGCTGTTCCCAGGCAAATATCGCAGACAGGAGCGCCCATGCGCATGGAGATCCTTCCGGATGCGGCGCCGGGCGCAGCGGACGCGGCAGCCGGCACGCATGCCGCTATCGCCGGCCGCGACATCCCGGTCTGGACGAGCTACGTCGCCACGCTCGCCGTCGCCGGTTTCGGCGTGCTGTTCTACACCCGCCTCAGCCCCTTCCACATCCGGCTCTACGGCGCTCACTGGACGCCGCACACGGAGTGGCTGACCGCGCCGTTCTCGATCGACATGGCCACTGCCCTGTGGGCCGCGGCGCTGATCTACGGCGTCTGCCTGATTCCGTACTACCTGCTGCGGCCCGGGCGGCCGAGCAACGCCGCGGTGGCGTTCGGCTATGCGCTGCGTCGGCTGCGCCGCGCCGGTTCCGCGCGGCCGACCGAAGCGGAGCGCCAGGCGATGCTCTGCCTGCTGCTGAAATTCCTGTTCATCCCGTTCTGCATCAACGGCGCGGTAGCCTACCTGTCCTACCTGAACGCCCAGGTCCTCGTGCTCGCAGCGGTACCGCTGCCCGCCACCGGCACCGCATGGTTCGACTACTACAACCGGCACCTGCACTACTTTCTGCTCAACGTCATCCTGCTGTTCGACTTCGTGCCGTTCGTGATCGGTTACCTGGTGCAGTCGCAACGGCTGGGCAATGACATCGTCAGCGTCGACGCCAGCCTGTTCGGCTGGGTGGTGTGCGTGCTGTGCTACCCGCCGTTCAACGACAGCGTTTCGCAATTCTTTCCCTGGGAGGTCAACGAGCTCGCGCCGGCCTATCCGCTGTTTCCCGCGGCGGTCCACATCGCGCTGAACCTGCTGCTGCTGACGTGCTTCGGCATCTACGCCTGGGCCAGCGTCTCGCTCGGCTTCAAGTGCAGCAACCTGACCAACCGGGGCACGGTCTCGCGTGGCCCGTACCGCTGGGTCCGGCACCCGGCCTACGCATTCAAGAACCTGGCGTGGTGGCTCGGTGCGATTCCGGTCTTCGTGCGGATGGCGGACAGTTCCGCGCTCGCCGCGGCATGGGGCGTGTGCAGCCTGGCCGGGTGGACTGGCATCTACGCGCTGCGCGCAGTCACGGAGGAACGGCACATGCTGCGCGTCGATACCGGCTACGCGCGCTATGCCGGGAAAGTGAGATACCGGTTCGTGCCCGGTGTGTGGTGAGACGGGGAAGGCAGGGCGGCGGACGGGGCGGGAACGCCCTTTTCGGGCGTCCCGCCGTCCAGGGTTATTTGGAACCCGAGCCGGAACCCGAACCCGAGCCGCTGTCGTTGTTCATCGAGCCGGAGCTGCCGCTCGTGCCGGAATCCTGGCTGCCCGATCCGGTCGAGTTGGACATGTTTCCGGAAGACGATCCGGAAGACGAATCGCTCGACGATCCGGTCGACAACGCACCCGTGGCGCGACTGTCCCGGTCCACCAGTCCCGGCGAGCCGGACGATGCCGTTCCCGGCGTGCCGGCCCCCGACGTGGTGGGCCGGTCGCCCAGCACGCCTTGGGTCGTCTCGACGCCGCGCGAATCCTTGTTGCCCATGCCGCCCGCGCTGCTGGCGCCGCTGCTCGACGCGCCGCTGCTGTCCTGCGTGCCGCTGGCACCACTGCTGGACGTGCCGCTGTTGTCCTGCATGTTGCTGGTGCCGCTACTGGATGCGCCGCTGCTGCTACCGGTGTCGGAACTGCTGCCCGCTGCGAAGGCGGCACCGGATGCCGCCAGCAGCATCGCGATCAAAAGACCAGACGTTTTTCCTTGCATGACCATGCTCCTCGAAGTGATGTCTCAGAAAACAGGCCGAGCCATGACGACGGCAAAGCCTTCCTTTCACGGGAGGCAGATTCCATGCCAGCGGGAAGCTGGCGGAAAGGAGCAGGAAAGGAGCAGAAGAGAAGAAGCGGAAGGGAAGGGCTGTGCGGCAGCCCCCGCCGTCCGCCGGCCCCGGTAAAAATGACGCAGGGCGGGCATTCTTTACAAACTTTACAAACGGTGGACGCACGGCACCGGCGGGGGAAACGCCGAACGTTTCCCCGGGAAGACGGCGGGCGAAGTGGCCGTCCGCCGCAGCCAAACTATGCCGCCTTGTCGAGCAGCATCTCGTTCAGGCGCTTCACGAAGCCGGCCGGATCGGACAAGGTACCGCCTTCGGCCAGCATGGCCTGATCGAACAGGATATTCGACCAGTCGTCGAATTTTCCGTTCTCGTATTTCAGCCTTTGCACCAGCGGATGGTCCGGATTGATTTCCAGGATCGGCTTGGACTCCGGCGCATTCTGGCCGGCGGCCTTCAGCATTCGCACCAGGTTACCCGACAGTTCGTGCTCGTCGGCTACCAGGCAGGCCGGCGAGTCGGTCAGCCGGAAGGTCACGCGCACGTCCTTGGCCTTGTCGGCCAACGCGGCCTTCATCTTCTCGACCAGTTCCTTGAACTGGGTCTCGGTTTCCTCGTGCTGCTTCTTCTCGGTCTCGTCTTCCAGCTTGCCGAGATCGAGGTCGCCCTTGGCCACCGACGCCAGTTCCTTGCCGTCGACCTCGGTCAGGAAGGACAGCATCCACTCGTCGACGCGGTCGGTCAGCAGCAGCACCTCGACGCCCTTCTTGCGGAAGATTTCCAGGTGCGGGCTGTTCTTCGCCGCCGCGTAACCGTCGGCGGTGACGTAGTAGATCCTGTCCTGGCCGTCCTTCATCCGGCCGATGTAGTCGTCGAACGAGACGGTCTGGGCGTCGCTGTCATTGTGGGTCGACGCGAAGCGCAGCAGCTTGGCGATGCGCTCCTTGTTGGCCGCGTCCTCGCCGATGCCTTCCTTCAGCACCTGGCCGAATTCCTTCCAGAAGGTCGCGTACTTGTCCTTCTTTTCCTGCTCGTCGCTGTTCGCCAGTTCTTCCAGCAGGCCGAGCACGCGCTTGGTCGAGCCGTCACGGATCACCTTCACGTCGCGCGACTCCTGCAGGATTTCGCGCGATACGTTCAGCGGCAGGTCGGCCGAATCGATCACGCCTTTCACGAAGCGCAGGTACACCGGCATCAACTGCTCGGCGTCGTCCATGATGAACACGCGCTTGACGTACAGCTTGATGCCGCCGCGCTTGTTGCGGTCCCACAGGTCGAACGGCGCGTGCGCGGGAATGTAGAGCAGCTGCGTGTACTCGCTGCGGCCCTCGACGCGGTTGTGGGTGTAGGCGAGCGGGTTCTCGTAGTCGTGCGCGATGTGCTTGTAGAACTCGTCGTACTGTTCCGGCGTGATGTCGGACTTGCTGCGCGCC
>JBQCGO010000027.1:0-3868 GCA_051955575.1 Burkholderiaceae bacterium | reverse complement strand
TGATCGGTGCGGACTTCAAGCCCTACTATGAGCAGGACCGCGGCAAGGATCTCGGCGTATCGACCTGGCCGCCGGGCGCCTGGCAGATCGGCGGCGGCAATGTCTGGGGTTTCGTGTCCTACGACCCGGACGCCGACCTGATCTACTACGGCACCGCCAATCCGGGCCCGTGGAACCCGGAGCAGCGGCCCGGCGCAAACAAGTGGACTTCGGGCATCTTCGCCCGCAGCCCCGAGACCGGGCAGGCGCGCTGGTTCTACCAGTACAGCCCGCACGACCTGCACGACTACGACGGCATCAACGAGAACGTGCTGGTCGACCTGCCGGTCGGCGGCGCGACGCGCAAGGTGCTGCTGCACCCGGACCGCAACGGCTACGTCTACGTGATCGACCGCCTGACCGGCCAGGTGCTGTCGGCTGATCCGTTCGTGCACAGCACCACCACCACCGGCGTGGATTTGCAGAGCGGCGCGCTGAAGTACAACTCGGACAAGCAGCCGCGCACCGGCGAGGCGGTGCGTGACATCTGCCCGGTCTCCCCCGGCGGCAAGGACTGGCAGCCGTCCGCGTGGTCGCCACGCACGCGACTGCTCTACATCCCGCACCAGAACCTGTGCCAGGACGCCGAGACCTACCAGGTCAGCTACATCGCCGGCACGCCGTATGTCGGCGTGGACCTGAAAATGTACCCCGGTCCCGGTGGCAACCGCGGCGAGTTCTCGGCCTGGGACCCGGTCGCACGCAGGAAGGCATGGAGCATCCCGGAGAATTTCCCGGTATGGAGCGGCGCGCTCGCCACCGCCGGCGACCTGGTGTTCTACGGCACGATGGACGGCTGGTTCAAGGCGGTCGACGCGAAGACCGGCAAGCTGCTGTGGCAGTACCAGACCGGATCGGGCATCGTCGGCCAGCCGATCTCGTATCGCGGCCCGGACGGCAAGCAGTACATCGCGGTGCTGTCCGGCGTCGGCGGCTGGGCCGGCGCGGTCGTCTCGGGCAGCCTCGATCCGCGCGACGGCACCGCGGCGAAGGGCTTCGTCAACGCGATGAAGGATTTGCCGCAGCACACGACCAAGGGGGGAGCGCTCCATGTCTTCGCGCTGCCCTGAGGCGCCGCGGCGCGGCCGGTCCGCCGCCCGGGCGGTCATGGCGGCAGCGGCGCTCGTCGCGGCCGGGACCTGCGTTGCCGCGCAGCCGGCGCTGCGCATCTGTGCCGATCCTGACAACCTGCCCTACTCGAACCGGGCGGGATAAGGCTTCGAAAACCGGATCGCCCGGCTGCTCGCCGACGACCTGGGCGCAACGCTGCAATACGATTGGCTGCCGCAGCGGCGCGGCTATGTCCGCAAGACGATGGGCGCGGGCCGCTGCGACGTCTTCATCGGCGTGCCGGCGGGCATGAAGCCGCTGCTGACGACGCGGCCCTACTACCGCTCGGCCTACGTCTTCGTCGGCCGGCGCGGCGAGACGCCGCTGCGCGACTTCGACTCGCCGCAGATCCGCATCCGCCGCATCGGCGTTCAGCTGGTCGGCGACGACCTCGCCGCGACGCCCCCCGGACTCGCGCTGGCGCGCGCCGGGGCGACCGGAAACGTGACCGGCTACCCGGTCTACGGCGACGGGCCGGCCGTCGCGCGGATGGTCGCCGACGTCGCATCGGGCCGGATCGACGCGGCGCTCGCCTGGGGTCCGCAGGCCGGCTACTTCGCGCACCGGGCGCGGCCGCCGCTGGCGGTGGGCGCCGCGACGCCGCCCGCCGGTCTGCCGGATCCGTTCCAGTTCGATATCGCCGTCGGCGTCGCGAAAGGCAACGATGCGCTCCGCCGCCGTCTCGACGCGGCGCTCGCGCGCCGGCGCCGCGACATCGACCGCATCCTCGCCGACTATGACGTGCCCCGCACCGACGTCGGCTCGCGCGCGGAGGCGCAACGATGAACGCCGCATCACGGCGGCGCTTGCACTCGCTGCGCGGCGGCGCGGCGGCGATCGCCGTCGCCGCCCTGCTCGCCGGCTGCTACCGCGAGAAGCGCCAGTTCGAGACGCCGCCGTCCGGGCAGAAGGCGATGGAGACGACCCGGCTGACCGCACTGCAGCCCGGCGAACCGGAACCGAAGAGCCCCGCGAAAGACCCTTACGAGGAAAACGCGTACGCGGTGTCGCAGGGCCAGCAGCTGTTCCGCCAGTACAACTGCAACGGCTGCCATGCGCAGGGCGGCGGCGACTCGGGGCCGGCACTGATGGACGGCAAGTGGATCTACGGCAGCGAGCCGGCCAACGTGTTCGCGACCATCGCGCAGGGCCGGCCGAACGGCATGCCGTCGTTCGGCGGCCACGTGCCCGAAGACCAGATCTGGCAGCTCGTCGCCTACGTGCGCTCGATGAGCGGCCTGCTGCGCTCGGACGTCGCGCCGGGGCGCAGCGATTCGCTGCAGGCATCCGAGCCGGAGCAGCGCCGGGAAGCGCAGCCGCCGAAACCGGCCTCGCTGCCGCCGTCGTCGGAGCATTGAGATGAGCCGGCCGCCTCCGATCTTCGTCTCCATCCTAGTCTTCGTCGCCATCGCCCTGCCGCTTGCTGCCGAGGCGGCGCCGTTCCAGAGCGCGCTCGAACCCGCCGGCATCCAGGCGGCGCACATCCACGAACTGTGGCGGCTGACGATGGCGATCTGCGGCATCGTGTTCGTCGCCGTGGTCGCGGCCGTGCTGATCGCGCTGCGGCGCGCGCCCCGTGCCGACGCGGCCACGCCGCCCGACCTGTCGTCGCTGGCCCGGCCGGAGCCGGCGGTCCGCCGCAACATCGTGCTGGCGCTCGGGTTATCGACGGCGCTGCTGTTCGTGCTGATCTTCGCCGACGTGCTGACCGACCGCGCGCTGGCGCGGATGCCGCTGAAGGACGCGATCCATGTGGAAATCATCGGCCACGACTGGTGGTGGGAACTGCGCTACACCGGCGAGAACCCGTCGCGCAATTTCACCACCGCGAACGAGATGCACGTGCCGGTCGGCCGGCCGGTGATCGCCACGCTCCGGAGCGGCGACGTGATCCATTCGTTCTGGGTGCCCAACCTGCACGGCAAGAAGGACCTGATCCCGGGCCGCACCGCGCTGATCCGTTTCCGCGCCGACCAGCCGGGCACCTACCGCGGCCAGTGCGCCGAGTTCTGCGGCATCGAGCATGCGCTGATGGCACTGCCGGTCATCGCCGAGCCGCCGGACCACTACGACGCCTGGGCCGACGCGCAGCGCCGCCCGGCGCCCGAACCCGCGTCCGAACTGACGCAGCGCGGCCGCCACGTCTTTCTCCAGCGCACCTGCGCGATGTGCCATGCGATCCAGGGCACCACGGCCAACGCGGTGTACGGCCCGGACCTGACCCACGTGGCCAGCCGACAGACGCTGGCGGCCGGCGCGCTGCCGAACACGCGCGGACACCTGGCCGGCTGGATTCTCGATCCGCAGAGCGTGAAGCCCGGCGCCAACATGCCGGCCAACCCGCTCGAGCCCGATGAACTGAAGGCGCTGCTCGCCTATCTCGAAGCGCTGAAATGAGACCACCCGACGACGCTGTTCCGCACGATGGGCCCGCAGCTGATCCGGCTGATCCGGCTGATCCAGCCGATCCAGCCGAGGCCGCGGCGCTGGAGCAGACCTGGCGCGACCCGCCGGGCATGATCGGCTGGTTCGCCGCGATCAACCACAAGACGATCAGCCGGCGCTTCATGATCACCACCTTCGGCTTCTTCGTCGCCGCCGACATCCTCGCGCTGCTGATGCGCACCCAGCTCGCGCGGCCGGAAAACGGACTGATCGGCCCCGACCTGTACAACCAGCTGTTCACGATGCACGGCTCGACGATGATGTTCCTGTTCGC
>JBQCGO010000026.1:0-2663 GCA_051955575.1 Burkholderiaceae bacterium | reverse complement strand
CGCTCGTCCCAGTACGGCATGCTGATCGAGATGCCGTTCGACTTGGTGGCCGAGGTCAGGTGCTTCTTCGGGCGGCTCTGCGCGAGGTCGAACGCGAACTTCAGGATGCGGTCCACGCCCTTGCGGGTGAACACCGATTCCTGCAGCACGAATTCGCGCTCGGTGCCTTCGTACATGCGGCCGCCGACCGACGAGTACTCGCCCTCGGTGTTCTCGCGCACCACGTAGAAGTCGATGTCGCCCGGCTTCTTGTTCGCCAGCGGGCAGGGCACGCCGGGCATCAGGCGCACCGGGCGCAGGTTTACGTACTCGTCGAAGTCGCGGCGGAACTTGATCAGCGAACCCCACAGCGAGATGTGGTCCGGCACCTTTTCCGGCCAGCCGACCGCGCCGAAGTAGATCGCCTCGAAGCCCTTCAACTGCTCGAACCAGTCGTCCGGCATCATCTTGCCGTGCTGGAGGTAGTAGTCGCAGTTCGCCCACTCGAAGGTGACGAGCTCCAGGTCGATGTCGAATTTCCTGGCTGCCGCCTCGACGGCGCGCAGGCCCTCGGGCATGACTTCCTTGCCGATGCCGTCGCCGGCGATGACCGCGATGCGGTGCTTTTTCATGGTGAACCCCCAGGGTTGGAAAAACTGGAAAAACAGGATTGCCGGATGATAAACCGCTTGGCGCGAATATAATCCGGCAATCCGTGATGCCGAAAAACACGAAGCGTGAACAATCAACCGTCCCTCGACGATCTCCAGCTGTTCTGCACCGTCGTGCGCAAGCGCAGCTTCGCCGCATCCGCGTTGGAACTCGGCGCATCGAAGGCGTTCGTCAGCAAGCGCATCGCGATGCTCGAAGCCGCGCTGCAGGTACGCCTGCTGCACCGGACCACGCGCGCGGTGACCGTCACCGAGGACGGCGACATCGTCTACCAGTGGGCGCAGCGGATCCTGGAAGATGTCGGCCAGATGCGCGAAGCGGTGTCCAACGCGAAGACGTCGCCGCGTGGCCGGCTGCGCATCTGCACCAGTTCCGGCTTCGGCCGCAACCGCGTCTCGCAAGCGATTTCCGAAATGGCGCGGCGCTACCCGATGCTCGAATTCCAGCTCGAACTGCTGGACCGGCCGGTGGACCTGGTCGGCGAAGGCTTCGATCTCGACATCCGCGTCGGCGAGGTGAGCGAACCGAACCTGATCGCGCGACGCATCGCGTCCAACGCCCGCGTCCTGTGCGCCGCGCCGTCCTACGTGGCGCACCACGGCATGCCGGTCAGGCTGGCCGAACTGGCGCGCCACCGCTGCATCGTGATCCGCGAGCGCGACCAGGACGTCGGCCGCTGGCGGCTGGCCGGACCCGACGGCGTGGAAGCGGTACGCGTGTCCGGCCCGCTGTCGGCGAGCAACGGCGAGATCGTGCACCGCTGGGCGATCGACGGCCACGGCATCATCCTGCGCTCGATCTGGGATGTGGGGCCGAGTCTGGAGCGCGGCGAGCTGGTGCGCGTGCTGCCGGATTACGCGCAGCCGGCCGACGTCTGGGCGGTATACCCGTCGCGCCTGTCGAGCTCGGCCAAGGTGCGCGTCTGCGTGCGCTTCCTGGAAGACTGGCTGAACGACGCGCCGGCCGCGGACGGCTGAGCGGCGAGGCCGAAGGCAACCGGGCGCGAACGAACCGAGCACGAACGAACTGAGCGCGAACGGACGGAAACGGGCGCCGGCCCCTTGCTACAATCGCGCTTTCCACCTTTCCCGCCTCCCGCTTTCATGATCGATCTCCAGCTTCTCCGCAAGGACATCGGCGCCGTCGCCGCGCGCCTCGCCACCCGTAAGTTCCGCCTCGACGTCGCCGCCTTCGAGGCGCTCGAAGGCGAGCGCCGGCAGATCCAGACGCGCACCGAGGAACTGCAGGCGCGCCGGAACGCGCTGTCCAAGCAGGTCGGCATGTTGAAAGGCAAGGGCGAGGATGCGTCGACCGTGCTGGCCGAGGTGGCCGGCATCGGCGACGAGCTGAAAGCGTCCGCGGCCCGGCTGGACGCGGTGCAGGCAGAACTGCAGGCCTTCCTGCTGACGATCCCGAACCTGCCCGATCCGTCGGTGCCGGTCGGCGACGACGAAGCGGGCAACGTCGAAGTGCGCCGCGTCGGCACGCCACGCGCGTTCGACTTCCCGGTCAGGGATCACGTCGACGTCGGCGCGCCGCTCGGCCTCGATTTCGACACCGCCGCCAAGCTGACCGGCTCGCGCTTCGCGTTCATGAAGGGCGGCATCGCGCGGCTGCACCGGGCGCTCGCGCAATTCATGCTCGATACCCACACCGCCGAGCACGGCTACGCCGAGTGCTACACGCCGTACATCGTCAACGCCGATTCGCTGCGCGGCACCGGCCAGTTGCCGAAGTTCGAGGAAGACCTGTTCGCGGCGAAGAAGGGCGGCCAGGAAGGCGAACCCGAAGCAGACAGCGCGGCTCTGTACCTGATTCCGACGTCCGAAGTCCCGCTGACGAACACTGTGCGCGACGAAATCCTCGCCGCCGACGCATTGCCGATCCGGCTGACCGCGCACACCCCGTGCTTCCGTTCCGAGGCGGGCAGCTACGGCCGCGACACCCGCGGCATGATCCGCCAGCACCAGTTCGACAAGGTCGAGATGGTGCAGATCGTGAAGCCGGAACAA
>JBQCGO010000025.1:0-3150 GCA_051955575.1 Burkholderiaceae bacterium | reverse complement strand
GGCCGGCTGTCACCCGACCTCGGCCGTCCCGGGCTGGGCATCGAATGGAAGGAGAAAGACGCGCAATGCTACAGAATCTGATGGATGACCGGACCGCTGCGAAATCCCGCACGGTGCCGCGCACCGGCAACGTCGATGCGGAAAAACTCGCGGTCGAACTCGAGCGCGCGATCAAGGGCGAGGTGCGTTTCGACGCTGGCAGCCGCGCGCTGTACGCGACCGACGCCTCCAATTACCGGCAGGTGCCGATCGGCGTGGTGATTCCGAAGAGCGTCGACGACGTGATCGAGACGGTGCGGCTGTGCCACCAGTTCGGCGCGCCGGTGCTGGCGCGCGGCGGCGGCACCAGCCTGTGCGGCCAGACCTGCAACGTCGCGGTGGTGATGGACTTCACCAAGTACCTGAACCGGGTGCTGGAGATCGACGCCGCTTCCAAGACCGCGCGCGTGCAACCCGGCGTGGTGCTGGACGACCTGCGCGACGCGGCCGCGAAGCAGGGACTCACCTTCGCGCCGGACCCATCCACGCACACCCACAACACGCTCGGCGGGATGATCGGCAACAATTCCTGCGGTGCGCACTCGGTGATGGGCGGCGAGACCTCGGCCAACATCATCGAACTCGACATCGTGACCTACGACGGCACGCGGATGACGATCGGCGCGACCGACGACGAGACGTTCGAGCGCATCGTCAACGGCAACGATCATCGCAACGACCGGCGGGCCGAGATCTACCGCAAGCTGCGCGAACTGCGCGACCGCTACGCGACGCAGATCAAGGCGCGCTTTCCCGACATCCCGCGCCGCGTGTCCGGCTACAACCTGCCGGCGCTGCTGCCGGAACACGGCTTCCACCTCGCGCGCGCGCTGGTCGGCAGCGAAGGCACCTGCGCGGTCGTGCTGGAAGCCAAGGTGCGCCTGCTCGACAATCCGGCCGCGCGCTCGCTGCTGGTGCTGGGCTATCCGGACGTCTATTCGGCCGGTGACCACGTGCCGGAAGTGATGAAGCACAAGCCGATCGCGCTGGAAGGCATCGACGACCGGCTGATCGCCGACATGAAGGCGATCCATCTGCATCCCGACAACCTGAAGCTGCTGCCGGAAGGCGGCGGCTGGCTGCTGGTCGAATTCGGCGGCAAGGACAAGGCCGATTCGGACCGTCAGGCGCACGCGCTGATGGACGCGCTGAAGAAGGTCGACAAGCCGCCGTCGATGAAGCTGTACGACGATCCGGCGACCGAGGAACTGATCTGGAAGGTGCGCGAATCGGGCCTCGGCGCGACCGCGCACGTGCCGAACAAGAAGATCACCTGGGAAGGCTGGGAAGATTCGTCGGTGCCGCCGGAGAAGCTGGGCGAATACCTGCGCAAGCTGCGCGCGCTGTTCGACAAGTACGGCTACGGCTGCGACCTGTACGGCCACTTCGGCCAGGGTTGCGTGCATACGCGCATCGACTTCGACCTCGAGACCACGGAAGGCATCGAAATCTTCCGCCGTTTCCTGCACGAGGCCGCGCACCTGGTGGTCCGCCTGGGCGGCTCGATCTCCGGCGAGCACGGCGACGGCCAGTCCAAGGCCGAGCTGCTGCCGATCATGTTCGGCGACGAACTGATGCAGGCGTTCCGCGAGTTCAAGGACATCTGGGATCCGGAAAACCGGATGAACCCGGGAAAGATCGTGCGTGCCTACCGCGCCGACGAAAACCTGCGGCTCGGCAGCGACTACGATCCGCCGGTGCTGCCGGTGCATTTCCACTACACCGGCGACGCCGGCAATTTCTCGCGCACGCTGCTGCGCTGCGTCGGCGTCGGCGAATGCCGCAAGAAGGCCGGCACCATGTGCCCGAGCTACAAGGTCACCGGCGAGGAAATGCATTCGACCCGTGGCCGCGCGCGGCTGCTGTGGGAAATGCAGCAAGGCGAAGTGATCCACGGCGGCTGGAAGAACGAGTCGGTGCGCGAGGCGCTCGACCTCTGCCTGTCGTGCAAGGGCTGCAAGGGCGAGTGCCCGGTCAGCGTCGACATGGCCACCTACAAGGCCGAGTTCATGTCGCACTACTACGAGGGGCGGATGCGGCCGCTGCACGCCTACGCGTTCGGCATGATCGACCGCTGGGCGCGGCTGGCCTCGCACATGCCGGGCGTGGCCAATTTCCTGACTCAGAAGGCACCGTTCGCCGGCGTCGCGAAGAAACTGGTCGGCGTCGCGCCACAGCGGCGCATCCCGCCGTTCGCCAGGCGCACCTTCGTCGACTGGTTCCGCGCGCGCGCAATGGCGCCCGCGGAGAAGAGCGACGGCCGCAAGGTGATCCTGTGGCCGGACACCTTCAGCAACCATTACCACCCGGAGATCGCACAGGCCGCGGTCGAGGTGCTGGAGCATGCCGGCTGTGCGGTGACGATCCCGCGCGTGCATCTGTGCTGCGGGCGGCCGCTGTACGAGTTCGGCATGATCGAGCGCGCGCGCGGCTACCTGCAAAAGATCATGGACGCGCTTGCAGCCGACATCGCGGCCGGCACGCCGATCATCGGACTGGAGCCGGCCTGCGTCTCGGCATTCCGCGAGGAACTGCCGAACCTGTTTCCGTATGACGAGCAGGCCAAGCGGCTGCGCGAGCAGGTATTCCTGCTCAGCGAATACCTGGATGCCAAGGTCGACGGTTTCCCGTTCCCGACGCTGGAGCGGCGCGCGCTGGTGCACGGCCATTGCCACCACAAGTCGGTGCTGAAGATGGACGCCGAGGAATCGGTGATGAAGAAGCTCGGCCTGCAAGTGGAGATGCCCGACGACGGCTGCTGCGGCATGGCCGGCTCGTTCGGCTTCGACAAGAAGAAATACGACGTGTCGATGGCCTGCGGCGAGCGCGTGCTGCTGCCGGCGGTGCGCGGCGCGGACCCCGACACGCTGGTCATCACTGACGGCTTTTCCTGTCGAGAACAGATCCTGCAGACCACGCAGGCACAGCCGCTGCACCTGGCCGAGGTGCTGCGCATGGCGATGCAGCAACGTGAAGGAGCGGCGCGATGACCCCGATCGGACAGACCCGCTGGGCGATCGCCGAAGGCTACATCCCGCCGGCCAGCACCGGCGAGGGCCGCGCGTTCGAAAGCCACGAGACCGCCTGCATCCTGAACGCCGGCGACCGCGA
>JBQCGO010000024.1:0-6850 GCA_051955575.1 Burkholderiaceae bacterium | reverse complement strand
CGCTTCTTTGCCGCGGGCATCGACGACATCCTGTACGCGGTGGCGATCGCGCCGAACAAGTTCGACCACGCGCTGCGGCTGTCGCGCGCCGGGCTGCGGCTGACCCTCTTGGTCGAATCGATGGAAGCGGCCGAACAGTTGTCGCAGCACTGCATCGCGAACGGTCACTGCCACGAGGCGCTGATCGAGATCGACACCGACGGCCACCGTTCCGGCCTGCCGCCCGCCGATCCACGGCTGCTGGAAGTGGCGCAGGCTCTGCAGGTGCGTGACGGTCATGGCGCGCGGCTGCGCGGCGTGATGACGCATGCCGGCAGTTCCTACGGGCTGCGCACGACCGCCGAGCTGGAGGCGATGGCCGAGCGCGAGCGCGCCGGTTGCGTCGAGGCGGCCCGGCGGCTGCGCGACGCCGGTCAAGCGTGCGATGTGGTCAGCGTCGGCTCGACGCCGACCGCGCTGTCGGCGCGCTCGCTCGACGGCGTGACCGAGGTGCGGGCCGGCGTGTACGTGTTCTTCGACCTGGTGATGGCCGGCGTCGGCGTGTGCCGCGTCGACGAGATCGCGCTGTCGGTGCTGGGCACGGTGATCGGCCACCGGCCGGATACCGGCTGGCTGATCACCGACGCCG
The DNA here is from genome assembly GCA_051955575.1 of Burkholderiaceae bacterium. Classification (GTDB taxonomy): domain Bacteria; phylum Pseudomonadota; class Gammaproteobacteria; order Burkholderiales; family Burkholderiaceae_D; genus JBQCGO01. The sequence continues at coordinate 6,222 of JBQCGO010000024.1, read as the reverse complement.
GATGGATGGCGACGAGCCGCGACCGCGGCACGCAGAAGCAGGCGCGGGATTTCGGCTACGGGCTGGTCTGCGATGTGGACGGCACGTCGATCCCGGAACTCGCGTTCGACGACGCGAACCAGGAGCACGGCGTGCTGCACTGGAAGGGCGACAAGGGCGTCGACCTCGCGGAGCGCTTCCCGCTCGGTACGCTGCTACGCATCCTGCCGAACCATGCCTGCGCGACGGCCGCGCAGCATGAACGCTATGCGGTGATTCTGGCGGACGGCGGGCCGCTGCAGGAGTGGAACCGGTTCAGCGGCTGGTGAGCCGGCCGGCGCAGCAGGTTTGACGACAAAGCGCGACCACGGAAATTCACTACACTGACAAACGATCACCGACGCCGGACATCCGATCCGGCGCGCTTTTCACAACGACGGAGACCACCATGACCGCGTTCTACTCGGCATCGCAGCGCGCGCTGCAACAGGACTTCGGCACCACCCGCATGGCCGACATGCTGGAAAACGTGATCGTGCACGAGGCGATCGCGCCGGAGGAAGCGGCCTTCATCGGCAGCCGCGACATGTTCTTCCTGTCCACCGTCGACCCGGACGGCAATCCGACCGTGTCGTACAAGGGCGGGCCGGACGGCTTCGTGCGCGTGGTCGATCCGCAGACGCTGGTCTTCCCCGGCTACGACGGCAACGGCATGTTCCTGTCCGCCGGCAACATCGCCGGCCAGCACCGCGTCGGCATGCTGTTCATCTCGTTCGACCCGCCGCATCGGCTGCGGGTGCAGGGCGAGGCCGAGGTGGTGCGCGAGCATCCGCTGCTGGCCGAGTACGCCGAGGCGACATTCCTGGTGGTCGTGAAGGTGACGAAGCTGTGGGTCAACTGCCCGCGCTACATCCACCGCTACCGCAAGGTCGAAGCGTCGCGGTACGCCCCGGTGTCCGGCAGGGAAACGCCGATGGCGTGCTGGAAGCGGATCGACATCGTGCAGGACGTGCTGACCGACGAGGAGCGCGCGCGGGCGCGGCAGCAGGGCTTGCTGACGCAGGCGCAGTACGAGGAGATGGTGGCGCGCGGCGAAGGTTGAGCGCCGGCCTGCGGATCGACGCAGCACGCCGCCGCGCTTACAGCACGCCGGGGTGCTGCATCGCGATCAGTCCCGCGGCAAACAGCACGTAGAACAACCCGAACCACGACAGCCGCGGCCCGGACAGCGCGCGCCGGCGCAGCAGCAGGTACAGCCCGCCGATCGACGCCATCGTCACCAGCGCGGCCCAGACCAGCGCGGGGCTCAGCAGCCAGGACGTGAAGCCGATCCCGAGCGCGCTCGGGATCGTGGCCTGGATCATCATTGCGCCGCTGATGTTGGCCAGCGCCATGCTCTGCTTGCCCTGCCGGACCCAGATCACCGCGTTCAGGATTTCCGGCAGCTCGGTCGCGATCGGCGCCAGGAGCAGCGCGACGATCTGCGGCGGCAGGCCGAGGCCGGGGCCGACGATTGCGAGCTGGTGCACGAAGAGCTGCGAACTGACGAAGATCACCGCCAGCGCCGCGCCGGTCTGCAGCAGGATCCACGACAGCGCCGGTTCGGCCGCGCCGGGCCGCAGCTTCAGGGGCTCGATCTCGTCTTCGTCGTCGTCCGCGCCGTCGACCCGGCGCATCTCGTGCCGCACGTACAGCAGGTAGGCGAACAGGAACAGCAGGCCGAACCACGGCTTGATCGCGAAGGCGATGAGACCCAGCACGATCTTGACCACGAAGATCGCGAGGAACCATTGCTGATCGTCGATCAGCCGGCCGGCCGATTCGCGCGACATCAGCCGCTGGTCGCTCTTGTGCCGGGTCGCGACGAAGGTCCAGCCGACCACCGCATAGGCGATCGTCGCCAGCGCCAGCGGGCCGCCGATGGCGGCGCCGACGCCCAGTTCCTTGTGCGCGGTGTCGGCGCCGAACACCACCGCGACGAAGGTCACCACGCTTTCCGGCAGCGCGGTGCCGAACGCGGCCAGCACGCTGCCGGTGGCGCTGCGCGAGACGCTGAAACGGCGGCCGACCCACTCGATGCCGTTGACGAAGAATTCGCACGACAGGTAGATCACCACGGCCGAGGCGAGCAGCAGCAGGGTCGCGGTGATCATCGCGCAGCCTCCGTGAGGAAACGCGATGGGAGAGCGGATAGCGACGAGAAAACGAACGCCGCGAAACGGATGGAGGGTATTGGCATGGAGCATCCAGCGGACCGGGCGACAACCGATGGCAGGCGACTCCGCCCGGTCCGGCAACGAGTCGTCATGCCAAAGGTCTTGTCAAGCCGGTGGGCCGCGCATGCCATGGCGCGAAGCGCCAAGTATGTTGACATGCGCCCTCCGCGTTGCGCGGAGGAGACTACTCCCCTAAGGAAGCCCGGATGGTAACGGAGAGGATGTCGGCGCGCAATGCCTGGATCGCGCGCAACCGATGCTGGCCGCCGGATTATTTCTCGACGACGGTCTTCTGCATCGGCGCCAGCAACGCCATCAGCCGGTTTTGCACGCGGTACGGCACGCCGTTACGGTCCATCGCGGTGTACAGGTCCTCGGCCAGCGCGTTGAACTGCGCGTTGGTGATGCCCAGGTCCTGGTGGATCGTCTGCATGTCCTTGCCGGTGTACTTGCACGGACCGGCCGACAGCGCGCAGAACTGCTGCGCAAGCTTCTTGCCGAGCTCGTCGCGCTCGACCTCGGAGTCGATGAAGACCTGCTTGATGCGCGGGTCTTCCCAGACCAGGCTCAACAGGTCGGCGACGATCTTGCGGATGCCGGTGTCGCCGCCGAGCGCGGCGTACAGCGTGTTGCCGGCCGGGGCGGTGATCGGGGCATCGGCATGCGCCGGCGCGACGCCGAGGGAGAACGCGGCCAGCGCGGCCAGCAACGCGGAGCGAACGGTCTTGGACATGATGCTTTCCTGCAAATCAGGCAAATCGGGCAACTCAGAAGCCGACCTGCAGCGACAGGTAGGCGCCGCGCTGGGTGGTCGGGTTGAAGACGGTGATCTGGCCGAGATCGACGTAAGCCAGCGTGACCGACGCGTTCTTGGTCGGGAACCAGGCGACGAACGCGTCGTACCAGTCGCGCTCGTTGTCGACGCCGAGGTTGCGCGGCTTCTTCCGGTATTCGGCGCCGACGGCCAGGTGGCGGTCGAGCAGGTAGGCGACCGAGACTTCCGGCATCAGGCGGCGGCGATCGCCGAGGTCGCCGCCGAAGCCGAGCAGGCCCATCTGGTTGGCGTTGGTCCAGCGCAGCGTCGCGTTCACCAGCACGCTTTGCGCGAGCAGGATCTTGGTGGCCGACAGGTAGTAGTCGGTGCCGCGGTCGTCGCGCGCGCCGAGGTCGCGCACGGTGCGCACCCCGGGCACGCCGCCGACGCCATTGTTGCGCTTGAATTGCGCGCCGACCGCGAGCTGCGGCAGCAGGCTGTCCTGACCGTAGACCGCATCGCCGGCCAGCTTCAGCTTGACGCCGAAGATGTCCTGCCGGATCGACAGCTGGTCCAGCGGCGCAAGACTGCCCTTGAACTCCTGGGTCGCCAGCGACAGTTCGAGCCGGTCGGCGATGCCGACCGCGACGCCTTCCGACAGCAGCGAGTAATCCTGGGTCTGGATGCCGGTGACGTGGGCGTTGGCGCCGACGCCGTCGCGGGTGCCGTAGCCGGCGATCAGCGCCCACGGCGTCAATCCACCGCCGCCGGCGCCCTCAACCTGGCTGACGCCGCCGGTGGCCAGCAGCTTGCCCATGTCGGGCCGCAGGAAGGAAGACGAGGAAGGGGAGGCAGAAGAGGGAGAAGGAGACGGAGGCGATGCGGCCGGCGCGGACTGCGCGGCCGCGGCGAGGGAAATCAAGGCCAAGGGCAACGCGGCGAGCGCGCACGCGAGGCGATTCTTGAAAAGGAAACGATTCATGCTTGCTGGTCGGTAAAGCATTGCCTGAGAGTGTCCCGGCACGATACGCCTGAAAACATTTCCCATGCGCAATAGCGGAACAAGTTCACCAAATTTCATCGATTTGTGCCTCAAGGGCAACACCATCGTAATAACGCGACCCGCCGGGATGAATTGCGTCCTCAGCGTCTGATTGCGACAGCGAATTTCAAATATGATGAATCTGCGTGCAAACGGCGCAACGATAGCGATTCCGGAAGGCAAGTCGTATAGAATTTGTCCGACAGGCACCATGGTGGAAGGCCGTCATGCCGTCCATCCTGCGCGACGAGAAAACCGAAAAGAACCGTCGCTTGCTGCGACCGCACTGCGGCCGGCGCAACGCGATTGCCTCAGCCGACGACAAGGGGCCAGACGCACCGTGAGACAACCGGACAATCTGCGGATCGACGCATTGCTCAAGCATCTGGTCGCCATCACCGGCCATCGCGACCACAGCCTCCTCAACATTTCCGTCATCACCGCGCTGCAAGAACTCGCGGGCGCCACGCAGGCACGCGTGCTGACGGCATCGCGCCTGAAGGACGAGATCACGCTGCGCACCCAGGTCTGGATCCGGGCCGGCAGGCCGGTCGTTCTCGAAGAGGAGGACGACACCGCGGACGAGCCGCTGTCGCGCTACCCGGCGCTGGCGGCCGCCGTGGCAGAGCGGCGCGATGCGGTGGAGCAGCGGTTGCCGGACGGCGCCCATGCCCTCTGGCTGCCGATCTGGGAAGGCGAGCGCCTTGCCGCCTGCCTGGAAGTCGTCGGCGCGCAACCGTGCAGCGGCGCGATGCGCAGCGCGGTGCAAGGCATCCTGAGCGTGTTCCGCAATTTCCGCAGCCTGCTCGACTACAGCGAGCGCGACTCGCTCACCGGCCTGCTCAATCGCAAAACCTTCGACGAAAACTGCTCGCGCAGGATCGTCGCCGGCCTCGGCAGCGACGCTCCCGGCACACCCCCGGACGTGGAGCGGCGCTGCAACGCGCTGCGCAAGGAGCAATGGCTGGCCGTGGTCGACATTGACCACTTCAAGCGCGTCAACGATCAGTTCGGTCACCTGTACGGCGACGAGGTGCTGCTGCTGGTGGCCAACATGCTGTCGTCGTCGTTCCGCGCGCACGACCGGGTGTTCCGCTTCGGCGGCGAGGAATTCGTGGTGCTGCTGCGCTCGGTCACGCTCGACGACGCGCGCCGCACCTTCGACCGCTTCCGCGCGCGGATCGAGCAGCATGCGTTCCCGCAGGTCGGCCGCATCACCGTCAGCCTCGGCTTCACCCGCATCGACCGCGAAACGCCGGTGGTCATCCTCGGCCACGCGGACCAGGCGATGTACCACGCGAAGACGCACGGCCGCAACCAAGTCTGCTACTACGACGAACTGGTCGCATGCGGCGCGCTGCATGCCGAGGCCGCCGCCAATTCGGTCGAGTTCTTCTAGCCCTTCCTCCGGTTCTTCTGTCAGCCGTTCTCCGAACGGAAAACGCGCGCGACGCTTGCGCCGCGTCGCCGCGCGCCCGCGCCCGTTCGGTTATCCTGTGCCCCACCCTTTCTCACACACGCACCCATGGCTCAATACGTCTACACGATGAACCGCGTCGGCAAGATCGTTCCGCCGAAGCGCCAGATCCTCAAGGACATCTCGCTGTCGTTCTTTCCCGGCGCCAAGATCGGCGTGCTCGGCCTGAACGGCTCGGGCAAATCGACGCTGCTGAAGATCATGGCCGGCGTCGACCAGGACATCCTCGGCGAAGCGCGGCCGATGCCGAACCTGAACATCGGCTACCTGCCGCAGGAACCGGAGCTTGACCCCGAGCAGACGGTGCGGCAGGCGGTCGAATCCGGCCTCGGCGAAGCGTTCGAGGCGCAGGCGAAACTCGATGCGGTCTACGCCGCCTACGCCGAGCCGGACGCCGACTTCGACGCGCTGGCGACCGAGCAGGCGCGGCTGGAAGCGATCATCGCCGCGGCCGACGGCGGCAATCTCGACCTGCAGCTCGAAAGGGCCGCCGATGCGCTGCGCCTGCCGCCGTGGGACGCGAAGATCGGCGTCTTATCCGGCGGCGAGAAGCGCCGCGTCGCGCTGTGCCGCCTGCTGCTGTCCAAGCCCGACATGCTGCTGCTGGACGAGCCGACCAACCACCTCGACGCCGAATCGGTCGACTGGCTGGAGCAGTTCCTGCAGCGCTTCCCCGGCACCGTGGTCGGCATCACCCACGACCGCTACTTCCTCGACAACGCGGCCGAGTGGATTCTCGAACTGGACCGCGGCC
>JBQCGO010000023.1:0-6128 GCA_051955575.1 Burkholderiaceae bacterium | reverse complement strand
GCGCGGTCGCGGCGGATTCGTCGATCGACGCCTTGGCGGCATTGACGTTCAGGGCGATCACTTTCTCGGCGCCCTGGAACGCGGTGGCGGCCAGCGAGTTGAACATCGCGAGCTGCGATTCGAGCTGGGACTTGGTTGCGGCGGACAGCTGTTCGGACATCGGAAACATGGTTTTTCTCCTTGCTTGAGAGTTTGGGTCGGTCGCTTTCAAAGCGGACTTTCAAAGCTGACTTTCATAGCGCGCCACGCAACGTGCGACACCGGAAACAAGGCATTGTGCAGCGCAACAAACCCTATTTTAGGGATCATTTCAGGGATGTCAAGCATTTTTTGTGCGCCGCACCATGCTCGTTGCACCAACCGCCGCGACACTTCCCCGGCTTATCCCCCTGCCAAAGCGCTTGCGCCGTCGATGCCGACCTGGTGCACCACCACGCCGGCCTCGTCGGGCCGGAACGCCAGCCAGTCGGCCCGCCGCAGCGCCTGTTGCGCATCGTCGTAACCCTGGCGCCAGCGCCAGTCGATCGAGCCGGCGGAAAAATTGACGTCCTTGCCCGACATCTGCCAGTCGCGGCCGCCGTAGGCCAGCCGCACGATGTGCAGCGTGGTGTCGCCGCCGATGCTTTCCAGCGCGTGCCGTTCCTGCGCGGAGAGCGCGCCGGCAGGCAGGCGGTCGCGCAGCATGCGGACCATGCGCTGCAGCCGGTGCGTGCGCAGGTAATCCTCGATGTGCCGCTCGGAACGCGACGCGTACATCAGGTCCTTCTGCCGGGTCTGCACCGCTTCCAGCGTCTGCGGCTCGGGGCCGTCGGCGCTCCAGAGGTCGACCATGAAGCAGAGCGTATCGGCGTCTTCCTCGTCGTCCAGCACCGCTTCGAGCGGCGTGTTCGAGTACAGGCCGCCGTCCCAGTACAGCTCGCCGTCGATGCGCACCGGCGGCAGGCCGGGCGGCAGCGCGCCGCTGGCCATCACGTGCGGGATGCCGACCGCCCGGCGGCGCGTGTCGAAATGCACCAGCCGGCCGCTGGTGACCTGGGTCGCGCTGACGGTCAGGCGCATGCCGTCGGGACGGCCGAGCAGAGCGGCATCGGTCAGTTCGGCCAGCGTCGCCGCCAGCGGCGCGGTGTCGTAGAAGCTTGCCAGTTCCGGCGGCACTTCGAGTCCGGCGGCGAACGGATTGAACGGCCGCGGCTGGAAGAATCCGGGCACGCCGCGCGCGGTGGCGTCCCAGCTGTTGAGGAAGGCGTTCCACCGGCGGCCGGCGTCGAGCACCTTGCCCGGATCGACGAAGTCCGGATGCGAAACCCGGTCCCAGAATGCCCGCAGCCGCTCGACCCGCTTGCCCGGCGCGTTGCCCGCGATCAGTGCGGCGTTGATCGCGCCGATCGAGGTGCCTACCACCCAGTCGGGCGTCAGGCCGTGCTCGTCCATTGCCTGGTACACGCCCGCTTGATAGGCGCCGAGCGCGCCGCCGCCCTGCAGCACCAGCGCGACGCGGCGCGGCCGGCGGGCCGTTGCGGCGATCTCCTCGCGCGGCGCTTCCGCGCTCTGCCGCCTCATGCCGGCGCCAGCCCTTCGGCCACCAGTGCCGCCTGCACCGCCGGGCGCTGCGCGACCCGCTGGAGATAGCCTTCCACCCGCGGCCAGCGGTCGAAGCCGAACTCGAAATGGCGCGCCCAGCGCATCACGGTGAACAGGTAGGCGTCGGCGACGGTGAACTCCTCGCCGGTCAGGAAGCCGTAGCTGCGCAGCCGGCTCTCGACGTAGTCGATCCTGGTCGCGAGCCGGTCGCGCGCGGCGGCCTTGACCTCGGCCGCGGCATTGCGGTCGAACAGCGGCCCGAAGCCCTTGTGCAGTTCGGTCGAGATGAAGTTCAGCCACTCCATCAGGCGGTAGCGCGGCATCGTGCCGGCCGGCGGCGCGAGCCGCTTGGCCGGCACCAGGTCGGCGATGTACTGCACCACCGCCGGCCCTTCGGTCAGGATTTCGCCGTCGTCCAGCTGCAGCGCCGGCACCGAGCCCTTCGGGTTGATCGTCCGGTAGTCGGCGCCACCGGCGGTGGTCTTGGCGCCGAGATCGACCTGCTCGGTGGTGAACGGCAATCCGCTTTCCTGCAGCACGATGTGCGGCGACAGCGAGCAGGCGGCGGGAGCGTAATAGAGTTTCATCGCGGACTCCTTGGGAACGATCGGGACGGCCGCGGTCGGAGGGTGGGGCGACGGGCCGGTCGTCATCTTACCGCGGCGCGTCAAGACTTGTTTTTCAAATAACGACGCCCGAAACGACGCAGGCCGCGGCCCCTCGCGGGTGCCGCGGCCCGTGCCGGATCGGGTCGGTCAGCGCGGCTGGCCGTAGACGCTCCAGTCGTAGGTCTGAATCTGCGTCAGCGGCGTGCCGATCTGGATCGTGACCGCGCGGCGCGACAGCATTTCGATGTTGGCCGGATCGCCCATGTACTCGCGCACGTCGCCGCCGTCATTGATGAAGAACGAGATCGGCGCGCCGGCCGGGCTGTCGGCCACCTGGGTCCGGGACAACGGCTGCCCCCATATCTTGAACAACTGCCCGAGCGTCAAGCGCCGGTAGGCTTCGGCTTCCGCATGGATGACGCCCGTGTTGTCATGCACGTGCAACGGATAGTCGCAGCCGTTCCCCGGATTCGTGACGCTGTTCGCCACGATGCCGACGTTCTGGGGAAACGCATACTGTGCCCGGTTGTTGAAAATCGACACGTGAGCATGAACGTGGTAGGTCTCGTTCATCGGCGCGCAAGCCAGGCCGTCGATGGTTTGGCCTTGGCCGCCGTTGGCGGTGTCGCCGTTGTTGTAATGCGGGGTGCCGACCGTCGCGCCGTTGAGCACCACCGGGTTGGTGGAAAGCGGCGGCGGATCGTTCCAGGCGTAATTGGCGATCTCGGCCGGCGGCGTGCCGACCACGATGCTGATGTCGCGGCCTGGCGTCAGTTGCAGTTGCGCCGGGTCGCCGGTGTATTGCGACAGCGTGCCGTTGTCGTTGACCCAGACGGCGACCGGTTTGCCGGTCAGTCCGGCGACGTTGGACGATGTCAGGGGCTGGCCCCAGATCTGGAAGAACTGGCCGAGCGTGAAGGTCGCGTTGTTGGTGGTGTCGATCCGGATCTTGCCGGACATGTCGTCGGTATGCACCGGGTAGACGCAGGAAAAGCTGACACTGCCGGCCGGCAGTGCTGCATCCGGATCGACCCAGCCGATGTCCTGCGGGATCGACTGCTGCTGACCGTCGAGATAGATGTTCAGATGACTATAGGCGTAGTTCGTGCCCGGCAGGCCGCAGGGCAGAGTGGCGGTGACGGCGCCGCGGCCGCCGGTGTCAGTGTCGCCGTTCGACCAGTTGGCATTGGACGTGCCGACCGTAGTGCCGTCGACGATCGTGGTCGAGGCGGCCAGCCTCGGGGTCACGGATGGCGTCGGCGTGGGTGTGGTCGGCGTCGTCGGCGTTTCGGGCGTGGTCGGTGTCGGAGTGGTCGGTGTCGGAGTGGTTGGCCCGCTCGCCGTGCTGTCGCTGCCGCCGCCGCCGCAACCGCCCAGCAGCGCCATCACCGACAGCGCGGCGATCGTCCGCTTGTATGCATAACGCATGGTCGTTTTTCCTCGAGTTTGTCTGGCACGCAGAAAGTATCAGCGGCAAGAATTGCAGCCTTGACTTGGGCCAAGAAATGCCGAGTTCGCCGGACCGCGACGCGATCATTTGCCGGCTTCAGGCTTCGGAATCCGGAAAAATAAGACGAAAGATGAAAGAAATGGCGGCATGCGCGAGACCGGGAACGACCGTCTGCGCGCGGCGTCGAACGGCAGCAGCGTGTGATGGGCGACGCCACGTGTTGCTAAGCACATTTTTTTCGAAGCGCAATACGGTTTCACGTTTTTCCGGGGCGCCCCTTGATGTCGGTCAATCGCTTTTCGATCCGCTCGCCTACGCTGGTTAATCCTTACCTATAGAGGAGCACGAAATGACTCGCACCATGAAAGGGAAATTGTTGAGCGCATTGTTGTTCGGCCTGGTTTCGAGCGTCGCCGTCGCGCAGTCGAGCGGCGCCGGATCGACGTCCGACACTGCCGGCGGTTCTTCCGGCGGCATGAGCGCCGGTTCGGATTCTTCCGGCGCTTCGGGCAGCGGCACGACGGGCGGCTCCTCGAGCGGCATGTCCAATTCGGACAGCACCGGCGGTTCGAGCGACGGCAGTTCGGGCTCCAGCAGTTCGGGCTCCAGCGGCATGTCGGGCTCCAGCGGCGCATCGGGTTCCAGCGACATGTCGAATTCAGGCAGTTCGTCGGGTTCCGGTTCGAGCGACATGTCGAATTCGGGCGGTTCGTCGGGTTCGGACAGCGGCAGTGGTTCGATGGGGACCGGTAGCGGCAGCTCCGGCGGCACATCGAAATAATTTCACGTCCCCACCCAAACCGCACGTCGGCGTGACGTGCGGTTTTTTGCGCGCCGGCCCCGGATTCGCCGGAGGCTACAATCCTCCTTTTGCCCGGCGCCCACGATGACGATCCTGCTGTCCACGCTGAATGCGCGTTTCTCGCATGCGTCGCTAGGGCTGCGCTGCCTGCTCGCGAACATGGGCGATCTGCAGCCGCGCACCGCGCTGCAGGAATTCGTGCTCGGCACACGCGCCGACGACGTCGTCGAAAAGATCCTCGCGCACCGGCCGGCGCCGCATGAGGGTCGCTTCATCGTCGGCTTCGGCGTCTACATCTGGAACGTCGAGGAGACGACGAAGATCGTCGCGATGCTGAAGCGCGTCGCACCCGAGGTCGTGGTGGTGCTCGGCGGACCGGAGGTGTCGCACGAGACGCAGGCGCAGGAAATCGTCGCGCTAGCCGATTACGTCGTCACCGGCTGGGGCGACGTCACCTTCCCGCAGCTGTGCCGGCAACTCCTCGACGGCCCGCAGCCGCTGATGAAGATCCACGCCGGCGTGCAGCCGCCGATGGCCGAGCTGGCCCTGCCGTATGCGCATTACGACGATGCCGACATCGCACACCGCACGCTGTACGTCGAGGCCTCGCGCGGCTGCCCATTCAAGTGCGAGTTCTGCCTGTCGTCGCTGGACAAAACCGCTTGGCCGTTCCCGCTGGACCGCTTCCTGGCCGAGATGGAGACGCTGCACGCTCGCGGCGCGCGGCTGTTCAAGTTCGTCGACCGCACGTTCAACCTGAACGTCAAGACCAGCCTCGCGATCCTGCAATTCTTCCTCGACAAGCTCGCCGCCGCGCCCGACGACCCGGTGTTCGCGCATTTCGAACTGGTGCCCGACCACCTGCCCGACGCGCTGAAGGCGGCGATCGCGCAGTTCCCGCCGGGTGCGCTGCAGTTCGAGATCGGCATCCAGACCTTCAACCCCGAAGTGCAGGCGCTGATCAGCCGGCGCCAGGACAACGCCAAGGCCGCGGCCAACCTGCGCTGGCTGCGCGAGCAGTCGCACGCGCACCTGCACGTGGACCTGATCGCCGGGCTGCCGGGCGAGGACGTGGACAGCTTCGCGCGCGGCTTCGACCGGCTGGTGGCGCTGGCGCCGCACGAGATTCAGTTCGGCATCCTGAAGCGGCTGCGCGGCACGCCGATCATCCGTCACACCGAGGCTTACGGGCTGGTGTTCGACGACCGGCCGCCGTACCGCATCCTCGCCACCGACCGGATCGATTTTTCGACGATGCAGCGGCTGGTGCGTTTCGCGCGCTACTGGGATCTGGTGGCGAACTCCGGCCGCTTCGCGCAGGCGCTGCCGCTGATCCTCGCCGACGCGCCGTTCGCGCGCTTCCTGGCGCTGTCCGACTGGCTGTACGCGACCACCGACGCGACCCACCGGATCGCGCCGGAACGCCTCGCGCGGCTGCTCGGCGACTGGCTGCGGCAGCAGGGCATCGACCCGGAAACGGCCGACGCCGCACTGGCGAACCCGGCCGCCGGCCGGCATGCGCATGCGGGCAACGACGGCACGCAGCGCCAGCAGCGTCACCTGGCGGCATGAGTTTCTCTCACCCGCCGCGGCCGATGCGCCGGCGCGCGCTGTTGGCCTCGGCCGCGGGGCTCGGGTTGGCTTCGCTGCTGCAGACTCGGACACGCGCCGCGATTCTGCGACCGAC
>JBQCGO010000022.1:0-4245 GCA_051955575.1 Burkholderiaceae bacterium | reverse complement strand
GGCGAGAAGAAGATCACCTACCGGCTGCGCGACTGGGGCATCTCGCGGCAGCGCTACTGGGGCACGCCGATCCCGATCATCCATTGCGCGGCCTGCGGCGACGTGCCGGTACCCGAACAGGACCTGCCGGTGGTGCTGCCGGAACACTGCGTGCCCGACGGCACCGGCAATCCGCTGAACAAGGACGAGGCGTTCCTGCGCGTCGATTGCCCGACATGCGGCAAGCCGGCGCGGCGCGAGACCGACACGATGGACACCTTCGTCGACTCGTCTTGGTATTACATGCGCTACTGCTCGCCGGCCGGCGCGCGCGCGATGGTCGACGAGCGCACCGATTACTGGATGCCGATGGACCAGTACATCGGCGGCATCGAGCACGCGGTGCTGCACCTGCTGTACGCGCGCTTCTGGACCAAGGTGATGCGCGACTTCGGCCTGGTGAAATTCGACGAGCCGTTCACCAACCTGCTGACGCAGGGCATGGTGCTGAACGAGACCTACTACCGCGAGGACGCGTCCGGCAAGAAGACCTGGTTCAATCCGGCCGACGTCGAACTCACCTTCGACGACAAGGGCCGGCCGGTCTCGGCGGTGCTGAAGGCCGACGGCATGCCGGTGGCTATCGGCGGCACCGAGAAGATGTCGAAGTCGAAGAACAACGGCATCGATCCGCAGGCGCAGATCGACCTGTACGGCGCCGACACCGCGCGCCTGTTCACGATGTTCGCGTCGCCGCCGGAACAGACGCTGGAATGGTCGGGCACCGGCGTCGAGGGCGCGAACCGCTTCCTGCGCAAGCTCTGGACCCGCTGCCGCGAGCTGTGGACGGACGGCGTGTTCGACGACGAGACATCAGCCGATTTCGGCGACGCGCCGGAAGCGGTGCGCAAGTTCCGCTTCGAGCTGCATGCGGCGCTGAAGCAGGCCGACGGCGACTACCGGCGGATCCAGTACAACACGGTGGTGTCGGCGACGATGAAGATGCTGAACACGATCGCCGCGTTCGACCCGCAGGCCGGCGGCGAGACCGAGGCCGGCGCGCGCCGCGCGGCGCTGGCCGAGGCGGTCGGCATCCTGCTGCGCGTGCTCTACCCGGTCGCGCCGCACATCGGCCACGCGCTCTGGCAGGAACTCGGCTACGCGAACCGCTACGGCGACATCCTCGACGCGCCGTGGCCGAAGGTCGACGAATCCGCGCTGGAGCAGGCCGAGATCGAACTGATGGTGCAGGTCAACGGCAAGCTGCGCGGCAGCATCAAGGTAGCGAAGGACGCCGACCGCGCAACGATCGAGGCGGCTGCGCTGACCAGCGAAGGCGCACAGAAGTTCATGGCCGGCCCGGCGAAGAAAGTGATCGTCGTGCCGGGCAAGCTGGTCAATATCGTCGCGTGAGTACGCCGGCCAAGGCGCCGGCCGCGCGCTCCCGCCAATCCGAAGCGAGGACAGGATGACGCCTCTTTCCCGTCGCGCGCTGCTGCGCAGTGCGACCATCTTCGCCGCTGCCGGCATGCTGGCCGCCTGCGGCTTCCAGCTGCGCGGCTCCGCAAACCTGCCGTTCAAGTCGATCTATCTCGGATTCCCCGAAAATTCGGCGCTCGGCACTGAGCTGCGGCGTTACATCACGGCGAGCGGCGACACCCGCGTCGTGAAGGATCCGAAGCAGGCCGAAGCGATCCTCGACGTGCTGGCGGAAACGCGCGACAAGCAGGTGCTGGCCTTGAACAGTCAGGGCCGCGTGCGGGAATACGCGCTGATCTACCGGCTCAACTTCCAGGTCCGCAACAACCAGCAGCAAGTGATCCAGCCGCCGACGCAGCTCGAAGTGAGCCGTGACCTGCGCTTCAACGAATCGCAGGCGCTCGCCACCGAGGCGCAGGAAGCGGTGCTCTACCGCGACATGCAGTCCGACCTGGTGCAGCAGGTGCTGCGCCGGCTGGCGGCGATCCCGCCCTCGGCGATGCAGTCGACGGCGCCGGCCGCTGCTCCGGCCGCTGCCCCTGCCGCAACCACTTCGACCGCCCCTTCGGCCCCAGCTTCGCCGGCGTCCCCGGCGCCCCGGTAGGTCGGGCATGCAATTGCGGATCGACGCGCTGGAGACGCATCTGGCGAAGACGCTGGCGCCGCTGTACGTCGTCAGCAGCGACGAGCACCTGCTCGCGCTGGAAGCCGCGGACCGGATCCGCGCCGCCGCCCGCGCGCAGGGCATCACCGAACGCGAAGTGCTGACGGTCGAGCGCAGTTTCAAGTGGGGCGAACTGCTTGCCGCGAACCGCTCGCAATCGCTGTTCGGCGACCGCAAGCTGATCGAGCTGCGCATGCCGACCGGCAAGCCCGGGCGCGATGGCGGCCAGGCGCTGCAGGACTACGCCGGCGCGCTGTCGCCCGACAACGTGACGCTGATCGCGCTGCCGAAGCTGGACTGGGCGACGCAGAAGGCAGCCTGGGTCGGCGCGCTGCAGCAGGCCGGCGTCTGGATCGAGATCCCGCTGGTCGAGCGCGCGCAACTGCCGGCCTGGATCGGCGCGCGGCTGGCGGCCCAGCGCCAGCGCGCCGACCGCGAGACCACCGAATTCATCGCCGACCGGGTGGAAGGCAACCTGCTCGCCGCGCACCAGGAAATCCGCAAGCTCGGCCTGCTGTATCCCGAGGGCGCGCTCGGCTTCGACCAGGTGCACGACGCGGTGCTCAACGTCGCGCGCTATGATGTGTTCAAGCTCAACGAAGCGATGCTTGCCGGCGACGCTGCGCGCTTCACGCGGATGGTCGAAGGCCTGAAGGGCGAAGGCGAGGCGCTGCCGCTGGTGCTGTGGGCGCTGGCCGAGGAAATCCGCACGCTGCTGAAGCTGAAGTCCGGCGTGGCGCGCGGCCAGCCGCTCGGCGGATTGCTGAAGGAACTGCGAATCCGCGGCCCGCGCGAGCGGCTGATGGACGGGGCGCTGCGCCGGCTGCCGCTGCCGCTCCTGCGCGAAGCGCTGCGGGACGCGGCGCAGGTGGACCGGATGGTGAAGGGATTGCGGGCCAAGGCGTTCGCCGGCGATCCGTGGGACGCGCTGCTGCAGCTCGGGCTGCGGATCGCGCGCGGCGCGTAGCGACAGGAAAAGCAATGAGATCCGGAATGAGATCCGACGACATGAACATCCAGGAAACGATGACCGCGATGGGCCGCCGCGCCCGCGCCGCGTCGCGCGCGATGGCGCGTGCCAACACCGCCGCGAAGAACCGGGCGCTCGAGGCGATCGCCGCCGCGATCCGGCGCGACGCCGCGCTGCTGCGCGACGCCAACGAGGCCGACCTGCAAGCCGCCCGCGACGCCGGCTTGGCGCCGGCGATGGTCGACCGGCTGACGCTGTCCGACGCGGCAATCGCGACGATGGCCGCCGGGCTGGAACAGATCGCCACCCTGCCCGATCCGATCGGCGAGATCTCGAACATGAAGTACCGGCCGACCGGCATTCAGGTCGGCCAGATGCGCGTGCCGCTGGGCGTGATCGGCATCATCTACGAGGCGCGGCCGAACGTGACGGCGGACGCGGCCGGACTGTGCATCAAGAGCGGCAACGCGACCATCCTGCGCGGCGGCTCGGAAGCGATCCGCTGCAACCGGGCGCTGGCGAAGCTGGTCAAGGAAGGGCTGGCCGCGGCCGGCCTGCCGGAAGACGCGGTGCAGATCGTCGAGACCACCGACCGCGCGGCGGTCGGCGCGATGATCACGATGCCCGAGTACATCGACGTAATCGTGCCGCGCGGCGGCAAGGGCCTAATCGAGCGGCTGATGCGCGAATCCACCGTGCCGATGATCAAGCACCTCGACGGCATCTGCCACGTCTACCTCGACGACAGCGCCGATACCACCAAGGCGCTGGACATCGCGTTCAACGCGAAATGCCACCGCTACGGCACCTGCAACACGATGGAAACGCTGCTGGTGTCGCGCGCGGCCGCGGCCCGGCGGCTGCCGCCGGGGGCCGACCGCTACGCGACCAAGGAAGTCGAACTGCGCGCCGACGACGAGGCGCGCGCGCTGCTCGCCGGCTACCCGCATCTGGCGAAGGCGACCGAGGAAGACTGGCGCACCGAATACCTTGCGCCGATTCTCGCGGTGAAGATCGTCGCCGGGCTGGACGAGGCGATCGACCACATCAACACGTATTCGTCGCAGCACACCGACGCGATCGTCACCGAGAACCACGACGCGGCGATGCGCTTCCTGCGTGAGGTCGATTCGGCGTCGGTGATGGTCAACGC
>JBQCGO010000021.1:0-22823 GCA_051955575.1 Burkholderiaceae bacterium | reverse complement strand
ATAGCCGACCTAATAGCCGAGCTGGTGCGGCAGCCACAGCGCGAAGCCCGGGAACGCGGTCACCAGCGCCAGCGCGACCAGCATCGCGGCGACCAGCCACAGCGCCCAGCGCACCGTCGATTCCATCGGCATGCCGGCGATGCGCGTGGTCACCATCAGGTTGACCGCCATCGGCGGCGTGAACTGGCCGATCGCCATGTTCATCGTCAGGATGATGCCGAACCAGACCGGATCCCAGTGGTAGGCCTGCGCGATCGGCATCAGGATCGGCAGGAACACCAGGAAGATCGACACCGCGTCGAGCAGCATGCCGGCGATCAGCAGCATGATCGTGATCACCAGCAGCATCAGCGGTTCGCTGGTGGTCAGGCCGAGCAAGCCGTGCGCGAAGGCGTCGAACGCGCCGAGCGTCGAGCCGGCATGCGCGAAGACGCCGGCCAGCGAGATGATCAGCAGCACCACCGCCGAGATCTCGGCCGAATCCACCAGCACCTCGTAGACCGCACGCAGGGTCAGCGTGCGGTAGACGAACAGGCCGACGAAGAAACCGTAGAACGCCGCGACCACCGCCGCCTCGGTCGGCGTGAACAGTCCGGCGCGCAGGCCGCCGAGAATGATGACCGGCGCCAGCAGGCCCCAGATCGCTTCCTTGAGGCTTTTCCAGAAGCCGGGCGTCGGTTCCGGGTCGGCCGTGCCCCAGCCGTATTTCCACGAGAACCAGAGCGTCGGCGCCACCAGTGCGAGGCCGGCCATCACGCCAGGAATCATGCCGCCGGCTAACAGCGCCGGCACCGACGCCGACGGCACCAGCACGCTGTAGACGATCAGCGCGATCGACGGCGGGATCAGGATCGCGGTGGCGCCGGCCGCGGCGATCAGCGTGGCCGAGAACTCGCGCGGATAGCCCTGCTTGAGCATCCCGGGAATCATCACCATCGCCACCGCCGCGGCGTCGGCCGGGCCCGAGCCCGAGATGCCGCCCAGGAACATGCAGACCAGGATCGCGACGATGCCCTGCGCGCCGCGGCGCGGCCCGACGATCGCGGCGGCGAAGCGGACAATGCGCAGCGCGACGCCGGCGCGCTCGAACATCATGCCGGCCAGCACGAACACCGGCAGCGCCAGCAGCGGGTATTTCGCGATGCCGTCGTAGGCGTTGGTCGGCACCGACATGATGCCGAGATGGTTGCCGAGGATGACCACGGTGCCGGTGATGCCGAGCGCGACCGCGAGCGGCGCGCCGATCGCCAGCAGCACCGCGAAGCCGACGAACAGCAGGAGGCTGCCTTCGAGAATCATGCCTGCTCTCCCTTGCCCGCGCGATAGAAGCGGACGATGCGGCCGAGAATGCGCAGCAGGATCACCGCCGACAGCACCGGCAGCCAGATGCTGTAGATCCATTGCGGGATGCCGATGCCGGGCGAGGTGGTGCCGTAGTCCCAGTCGTCGCGGAACAGGAACCAGCCGTACCAGACTAGGATCGCGAACATCGCAGCCGACAGCGCCATCACCACGTATTCGATGCCACGCGCCAGCGACTTCGGCAGCCGGTCGACGATGAAGGTCATCCGGATGTGCCGGTCGCGCGCGAAGGCGGCGGCCGAGCCGAACAGCGTCAGCACCACCATCAGGAAGATCGAGAATTCCTCGGTGAACGCGAACGACACGTCGGTGAAATAGCGGACGAGAACATTGGCGAAGGTGATGCAGCAAATCAGCGCCATCGCCAGCGCGGCGAAGAATTCCTCGATCTTCACCGGCACGCGCGGCGGCGCTTCGGCGGAGGATGTCGGCGGCAGTTCTGAATGGTCAGCGGAACGGTCGGTCATGGGCGGGCGGGACAGGTCAGGCGGCGCGCCAGGAGCGCGCACCGGCATGAAAAAAACCGCCCGCGCAGGGCGGGCGGCGATGCGGACAGATGCTGCGCTACTTGCGCGCGGCGATGTCGGTCTCGGCCTTCTTCACCAGGGCCGAACCGATGGTCTTCGACCACTTCTCGTAGACCGGGCGGGTCAGCTTCTTGAACTCCGCGGTCTCGGCCGGCGAGAGCCGCGTGATCTTCACGCCCTTGCTCTCGATCTCCTTGTAGACCGGACTGTCCGGCGCGCTCAGATCCTTGCGCGCGAGTTCGGTCTCTTCCTTGCCGGCCTGGATCGCCGCGGCGCGCACCGCTTCCTGGTCGGCCTTGCTCCAGCTTTCCCAGACCTTGCGGTTGACCACGAAGATCAGCGGATCGGCGACGTAGTCCCACATCGTCAGGTACTTCTGGCCGACCGCGTAGATCTTCGCGCCGGTGAACACCGAGATCGGGTTTTCCTGACCGTCAACCGCACCGGACGCCAGCGCCGGCTGCGCGTCGGCCCAGCTCATCTGGGTCGGATTCGCCCCGAGCGCGGTGAAGATGTCGTTGAACAGCGGCGAGCCGACCACGCGGAACTTCATGCCCTTCATGTCGGCCGGCGTGCGGATCTCGTGCTTCGAATTGCTCAACTCGCGGTAGCCGTTCTCGCCCCAGGCCAGCGGCACCACGCCGTTGCGCTCGATCACCTTGAACAGATCCTTGCCGACCTCGCCGTGCGTCAGCGCGTCGATCGCGCGGTAGTCCGGCATCAGGAACGGCAGCGAAAACAGGTTCAGCTCCTTCACCTGCGGCGACCAGTTGATCGACGAGCCGACCGCCAGATCGATCACGCCCTGGCGGATCGCGGTAAATTCGCGCGTCTGGTCGCCGGCTACCAGCGAGGTGCCCGGATACATCTTGATGTTGATCCGGCCCTGGGTTTTTTCCTTCACCAGTTCGGCCCAGCGTTCGCCGCCCTTGCCCCAAGGGAAGGCGGTACCGAGCACGGTGGACAGCCGGTATTCCGGGCGGTAGCTGTCCTGCGCGGACGCGGGAACGGCAAGGGCCAGCAGCGCGGCTGCGGCGGCCGCGAGAATGGTCTTGTGCACGAGGTCTCCTAGGATGTTGTGAGTGGCGGTGCCGCCGCGCCGAGCGAGGGCCGGCGGAGTTGACGCATCGCACGTTTTACAACAATCTCCGGGACGTATCAACCGTGCAAGACGGCGCGGATGGCGCGCCGAAAAGGAATCCCGCCGCGCCACCCGACGAGATCGCCGGCGTTTCTGGCAGCGTTCCAGACGTTCCCGCCATGCCGGCGCCCGTTGCGGGCGCAAGCGCAAACGATCGGGAAAAACAGTTGTTACCGAGAATACAGCGCCGGCGCGCCGGACCGTCCCGCTCGCTACCCGTCAATCGCAACTCGGCTGCACCACCGGAACGCAATAGCGGAACGCCTCGGCCTTGACGCCGCCGTTCGCCAGTCGGTAGAGCGCGAAGCAGCGGTCGCTTTCGAGATAGCGGCGCATCGACGCGTCGCAACGGTCATCGTCGCGCGGATCGCCCGTTGCCGCCGGTACCGTCAGCATCGCCGACACGCCGCGATCCACGGTCCGTTCGAAACGCGGCAGGGAGCGGATGTGGGCGGCTTCCTCGCGCGCGGCCTCCCGCAAGCGCCGGCTCGCCGCGGGATCCGGCGGCGTCACGTCGATCCGCTCGGCGGCCTTCGCGTAGCGCGCTGGCACGCGGTCGCTGTAGTGGACCTTTCCGGCGTTGTCGGTCCATTTGTAGATCGTGGAGGTCGCGGCGAGGCCGGACAACGGCGTGGCGAGCACGAGGGCGAGTACGAGAAAGCGGCGAACCATGATCTTTCCTCCTGTCCTGGATAGCTCCCTGAAAATCCCGCGACGCGCGGATGCCGTTCAACACCGGCGTGCGGTGCCATTCAGACCATCAGACAGGAATGGGCAGGAAATGTTTCGTCGACAACAGTGCCGCGGATTGCCGCGCGGCACGCTTCCAGAGTTGCGGCAAGGCTGGAGCGAAAATCTAGAAAAACAGCCGCGGCCGGCAGCGCACTTGCGGCACTTGCCGGACGGTTTTTCCGGGTGATGGCTAGGACGGCGTCTTGGCCAGCGGCATGTCGGACTCCCTTGCGCGCAGGCAAAGGAAGAGCAGCAGGGTCAGGACGGCATACAGGACCACGTTCACCCATTGCATCGGCCTGTTGTCCACCGTCAGCACGCGGTACAGGCTTGCCGCGAACCCGATCGTTGTCGCGACGAGGTTGCCGATGAGGATGACCCGGACAGTCGCAGGAGATTCCTTTTCGGCGGCGATCCAGTCGATTGCGGCATACCCCAGCAGAACGCCGCCGAACAGCATCGATACATAGATGCCGATGGAATTCAAGGGTTCGTTCCGATAGACCGCCATGAGCGCGTTCGGCGCCAGCACCAGCACGACGCCGTAGAAGGTGGAAATGACCGCGACGATTTTCAACACCGGTTGATGACGCATGTTCGCTCCTTTCGAAGCAAAAAATGAATCGGCGAGCCCCCTGCCAGCGATCATCTTGCCTGCATCAGCCTGAGGTCCGCTTGAAAGCCCTGCGAGCGGTCCATCGGCATCCCGAAGGAATCCTGGATCTGTCCTTTTGCTGCGCAACCAGCGTCTCACATCGGTGCGATTTCATCTATCCCGGATTTGTCCCATGACATTCGTACCGAACCGGCGACTGCCGGGACATGCCGGCTACCTGACGAAGCCCGGTCATGCGTATCGTGCCCAAGCACCTCCTCTGTTCGTGATGCTCACAGGTATGAAAAAACCCTCGATCCCGTGAGGAATCGAGGGCCGCATGTGCGTGGTGCCGGCTGCAGGACTTGAACCCGCCACCCCCTGATTACAAATCAGGTGCTCTACCGGATGAGCTAAGCCGGCCGCAAGGGTCGCGTATTGTACGTTATTTGATTCGGGTAAGCGTCGGACGGCCGCCCTTCTTCGGCGGTTCCGGCGGCTCGTCGGGCGCGGTGTCGGCGGCCGGCGATTCGTCGGCCGGCGCCGCGGTGTCCGCGCGTTCGGTCGGCTCCTCGTCGCGCGCCGGGAAGCGCGCCGGCACCTCGAACGCCATGCCTTGCCCGTTCTCGCGCGCGTAGAGCGCGATGACGTTGTCGACCGGCACCATGATGTCGCGCGCGACGCCGCCGAAGCGGGCGCTGAAGTGGATGCTGTCGTTCTCCATCTTCAGGTTGCTGGTCGCCGCGAAGCTGATGTTGAGGACGATCTCGCCGTTCTTGACGAACTGCATCGGCACCATCGTTCTCGCATCGACCATCGCCGCGAGGTAAGGCGTATAGCCGTTGTCGGTGCACCATTCGTAGATGGCGCGCAGCAGGTACGGCTTGGTGGAGGTTTCGGCCATGGCTATCGAGATCGATGGGATCGGTCGTTGGCAAGACGTGTCGCCGGCGCGCCGCAAGGCACGTGACGGCGGCACATTTCAGCGACGCATCACCTTCTCGGACGGCGTCAGGGCTTCGATATAGGCGGGGCGCGAGAAAATCCGCTCGGCGTATTTCATCAGCGGCGCCGCGGTCTTCGACAGTTCCACGCCGTAATGGTCGAGCCGCCACAGCAGCGGCGCGATCGCGACGTCGAGCATCGAGAATTCGTCGCCCAGCATGTACTTGTTTTTCAGGAACAGCGGCGCCAGTTGCGTGAGCCGGTCGCGGATCTCGGCGCGCGCCTTGTCCAATTGCTTCTCGGTCAGCTTGCCCTTGTCGTTCTCGAGCAGGTGCACGTGGACAAACAACTCCTTTTCAAAATTGAACAGCATCAGCCGGGCGCGGGCGCGCATCAGCGGATCGGCCGGCATCAGTTGCGGATGCGGGAAACGCTCGTCGATGTATTCGTTGATGATGTTCGATTCGTACAGGATCAGGTCGCGCTCGACGAGGATCGGCACCTGGCCGTACGGGTTCATCGTCGAAATGTCTTCCGGCTTGTTGAACAGGTCGACATCGCGCACTTCGAAATCCATGCCCTTCTCGAACAGGACGAGACGGCAGCGCTGCGAGAAGGGGCAGGTGGTGCCGGAGTAGAGAACCATCATGGTGGCGTTCCTTGAAACAAAGAGGGTGAGACGCACTGCAAAGCCGGCGGCTCACCCCTGGATGACAAGCCCGCCGATGCGGGCGGATGCGTAAATCAGTGGACGTTCTTCCAGTACGAAGCGTTCAACCGCCATGCCAACACGGTGAAGAAGAACAGGAAGATCAGCACGATCACGCCGATGTCGCGGCGGCGGTTCTGTGACGGCTCGCTCATCCACGACAGGTAGGAGACCAGGTCGGCCACCGCGGTATCGTATTCGAGCGGCGTCATCTTGCCGGGCGTCAGTTGCTGGAAACCGACGAACTTGTGCTCGGTCTTGCCTTCCTCCTCCGGGTCTTTCACCTCGGCGAACTTGGCGGCGTTGATGCCCTGCAGTTGCCACAGTACATGCGGCATGCCCACGTTCGGAAACACGAGATTGTTCCAGCCGGTCGGGCGCGATTCGTCCTTGTAGAAGGTGCGCAGATAGGTATAGAGCCAGTCGGCGCCGGAGCCGGCTTCCGACGACTTGGCACGCGCGATCACCGACAGGTCCGGCGGCACCGCGCCGAACCATTCCTTCGCATCCGACGGCGACATCGCGATCGTCATCAAGCCGCCGACCTTGTCCGACGTGAACAGCAGATTCTTCTTGATCTCGTCCTCGGTCAGGCCGAGATCGGTCAGCCGGTTGTAGCGCATCGCCGATGCCGAATGGCAGTTCAGGCAGTAGTTGACGAACAGCTTCGCGCCGTTCTGCAACGCGGACAGATTCTCGCCGCGATTCGGCGCGCGATCCAGCGGATACGTTTCGCTCGCCAGCGCGATGCACGGCAGCACCGCCAGCGCGACCATCAGTTTTTTCAGCAGTTTCATTCTCAGTTTCCTTTGACGGCCGAATGCGGCTGGAACGTGACGCGGTCCGGGACCGGCTTGAAACGACCCATCGTGCTCCACCACGGCATCAGGAAGAAGAAGCCGAGATAGATGAACGCGCAGATTTGCGAAACCAGCGTGCGGGCTGGGGTCGGCGGCTGTATGCCGAAGTAGCCGAGCATCAGGAACGCGATGCCGAACACGATGTAGACATACTTGTGCCAGTCCGGACGATAGCGGATCGACTTGACCGGCGAGTGGTCGAGCCAGGGCAGCGCGCCGAGGATCAGCACCGACACGCCCATCAGAACCACGCCCCAGAACTTCGCGTCGAACACCAGCATGCCGATGATGATCGCCACGCCGATGATCAGCGACGCCAGCTTGAACTTGCCGGCCAGCTTCGACTTGAACAGGATCAGCGCAACGTAGGCGGCCACGCCGGCCATCAGTGCATAGACGAACTGCGAGGTGGTGGCGCGCAGGATCGAGTAGAACGGCGTGAAGTACCAGACCGGCGCGATGTGCGGCGGCGTCTTCAGCGGATTGGCCGGGATGAAATTGTTGTACTCGAGGAAGTAGCCGCCCATTTCCGGCGCGAAGAACACCACCGCCGAGAACACCATCAGGAACACCGCGACCACCATCACGTCGTGCACCGAGTAGTACGGATGGAACGGGATGCCGTCGACCGGCACGCCGTTGGCGTCGGTGCGGTCCTTGATCTCGATGCCGTCCGGGTTGTTCGAGCCGACTTCGTGCAGCGCGACGATGTGCGCGGCGACCAGACCGAGCAGCACCAGCGGGATCGCGATCACGTGGAACGAGAAGAAGCGGTTCAGCGTCGCGTCGGACACCACGTAGTCGCCGCGGATCCACAGCGACAGATCCGGGCCGATGAACGGGATCGCGCCGAACAGGTTCACGATCACCTGCGCGCCCCAGTACGACATCTGGCCCCACGGCAGCAGGTAGCCGAAGAACGCTTCTGCCATCAGGCACAGGAAGATCGCCACGCCGAACAGCCAGACCAGTTCGCGCGGCTTGCGGTACGAGCCGTACAGCAGGCCGCGCACCATGTGGATGTAGACGACGATGAAGAACGACGAGGCGCCGGTCGAGTGCATGTAGCGCACCATCCAGCCCCACGGCACGTCGCGCATGATGTATTCGACCGAGGCGAAGGCGAGCGTCGCGTCAGGCTTGTAGTGCATCACGAGGAAGATGCCGGTGACGATCTGGATCACCAGCACCAGGAGCGCCAGCGAGCCGAACACGTACAGGAAGTTGAAATTCTTCGGCGCGTAGTATTCGGACAGGTGCGCCTTCCAGGTCGCGGTCAGCGGGAAGCGGGCGTCGATCCAGCTGACGGCCTTCTCGGACATCGGCGCATTGGCCGGCAGTTGCTTTTCGTGGAATGCCATGATTATGCCGCCTCGCCTTTCTTGTCTTTGCCGATGACGATCTTGTTATCGGTCAGGTACATGTGGGGCGGCACCTGGAGGTTGTCCGGCGCCGGCTTGTTCTTGAACACGCGACCGGCCAGATCGAAGGTCGAGCCGTGGCACGGGCAGAGGAAACCGCCTTCCCAGGTATCCGGCAGCGACGGCTGCGGGCCTTCCTGGAAACGCGGGGTCGGCGAGCAGCCGAGGTGGGTGCAGATACCGACGGCGACGAGGATTTCCGGCTTGATCGAGCGGGTTTCGTTGCGCGCGTATTCCGGCGTGAGGGCATCCGCGTTGCGCTCCGACTTCGGGTCGGCGACAAGCTCGTCGTTCTTCTTCAGCGAGGCGATCATCTCGGGCGAGCGCTTCAGGATCCAGACGGGCTTGCCGCGCCACTCGACGGTTTTCAGTTCGCCCGGCGCCAAGTCGCCGACGTCCACCTCGACCGGCGCGCCGGCGGCTTTCGCGCGCTCCGACGGTTCCATCGTGGAAACAAACGCGCCCGCGGTTGCCAGCCCTGCCACGCCGCCCGCCGCGCACGTGGCGACGAGCAGTCCGCGTCGCCCGGCGTCGACCTGCTTTTCGTTACCCATACCCACCCCAGTCAATGAATTGCGAAACTTGCAAGAAACTCTTAGCAACCTTTGATTATAGCCCAGCAGTTGCCTGATTTGAAGCAAGCAACCTGGGTCGGTTGCAGCGCCGACAAAGGGTCGCCGCCCGGTCCGGCGTTGTAAAATCCGCATGTCTTTTCCGGGAGGGCAAGTCATGAGCATGATGCAGGACTTCAAGGCGTTTGCGATCAAGGGCAACGTGATCGACCTCGCGGTCGGCGTGATCATCGGCGCGGCCTTCGGGAAGATCGTCGATTCGGTGGTCAACGACCTGATCATGCCGATCGTCGGCAGCATCTTCGGCGGCCTGGATTTTTCCAACTACTACCTGCCGCTGAATCATCAGCCCGAGGGCATGCCGCTGGCCCAGGCGCAAAAGGCCGGCGCAGTGCTCGCCTACGGGCATTTCCTGACGGTCTTGCTCAATTTCCTGATTCTCGCGTTCATCATTTTCCAGATGGTGCGGCTGATCCACCGGGCCCGCACTTTCGCGATGAAGGAAATCGACAAGTTCGACCACACGCCGGACACGCCTCCGCCGCCGACGCCGGTCTCGGAAGACATCGTGCTGCTTCGGGAAATTCGCGATGCGCTGCGCCAGCCTGGACTGCCGGAAGGCGTCCGCGCCGGCCCGCCGGACGCGGCGCGCTGAAGGGCCGCGCCGGCGTCGGTCAAGCCGGATTGTCGATGTCGATGAAGGTGTGGCGCAGGCCGAAATGCCGCGCCAGATGCTCGCCGAGCGCGCGGATGCCGTAGCGCTCGGTCGCATGATGGCCGGCGGCAATATAGGCGACGCCCGATTCGCGCGCCGCATGGACCGTCGGTTCCGAGATTTCTCCACTGATGTAGACGCCGGCGCCGGCGGACGCCGCTTCCGGCAGCAAACCCTGCGCTGCGCCGGTGCACCAGCCGATCTTGCTGAGCGGTTGCGTCCGGTCACCGACCAGTAGCGGCGCACGCCGGAGCCGCGCTTCGATCCGGTCGGCGAGCTCACCGACCGTGCGCAGCGCGGCATCGTCCGCCACGCCGAGCCAGCCGATGTCCTGTTCGCCGAAGCGGCGCTGCGCGGTCAGCCCCAGCAGGCGCCCAAGCTGGGCGTTGTTGCCCAGTTCGGGATGCATGTCCAGCGGCAGGTGATAGGCGAACAGATTGATGTCGGCCGCGATCAGGCGGCCGATGCGCCGCCGCTTCTGGCCGACGATGCACGGCTCCTCGTTGCGCCAGAAGTAGCCGTGGTGCACCAGCAGCGCGTCGGCGCCGGCCTCGATCGCTGCCTCGATCAGCGCCTGGCTGGCCGTGACGCCGGTGACGACGTGCCGGATCGCTGCCTTTCCCTCCACCTGCAGACCATTGGGGCAATAGTCCCGATATTGTGTAATATTCAATACCTGCGCCAGGTACGCCTTCAACTGGTCCCGATCGACTGTCTGCTCCATTCCACCCCCATTTCACGCTCTCATGAGACGTCTCTGGCTGCTGTTCGCGCAAACCGTCACTGTCGGTCTTGCGATCTGGTTCATTGTAGCGGCGCTCAAACCGCAATGGACCGGCAGCCTTTCCGGCAAGACGCCGAGCGTGCCGGTGACGACTTCCCAGGTGCCGATGCGGGAAGCCGCAATTGCGGCACCCGGCGACGGTTCCTACCGCAACGCCGCGACCCGGGCGATGCCGTCGGTAGTCAACATCTTCACCAGCAAGGAAGCGCCGCAGCCGCGGAACCCGTTCATGGACGATCCGTTCTTCCGGAAATTCTTCGGCGACCGCTTCGGCGAACAGGAAGAAAAGCAGTTCAGCCTCGGCTCCGGCGTCATCGTCAGTCCGCAGGGCTACATTCTCACGAACAACCACGTGGTCGAGGCGGCCGACGAGATCGAGGTGGCGCTGCCCGATGGTCGCAAGACCGCAGCGAAGGTGGTCGGCGCCGATCCGGAAACCGATCTGGCGGTGATCAAGATCGCCCTGCCCAACCTGCCCGCGATCACGCTCGGCCATTCGGAACAGTCGAAGGTCGGCGACGTGGTTCTGGCCATCGGCAATCCGTTCGGCGTCGGTCAGACGGTGACGATGGGCATCGTCTCCGCGCTCGGCCGCAACCACCTCGGCATCAACACCTTCGAAAATTTCATCCAGACCGATGCGGCGATCAATCCCGGTAATTCCGGCGGCGCGCTGGTCGACACCGGCGGCAACCTGCTGGGCATCAACACCGCGATCTACTCGCGCACCGGCGGCTCGCTCGGCATCGGCTTCGCGATCCCCGTGAGCACAGTGAAGACCGTGATGGATTCGATCATCAAGACCGGACACGTGGTGCGCGGCTGGATCGGCGTCGAACCGCAGGACATCACCCCGGAACTGGCAGAAAGCTTCGGGCTCAAGCGCCAGACCGGCGCGATCGTCGCTGGCGTACTGCGCAACGGCCCCGCCGATCGCGCCGGCATGCGGCCGGGCGACATCCTGGTCGCGATCGACGGCAAGCCGGTCACCGACATCACCGCGATGCTGAACACGATCGCGCTGCTGGAACCGGGCAACCGAACGAAGATGACGGTCTTGCGCAAGGATCGCGAGATGGTGCTCGACGTGACGATCGGCAAGCGGCCGCCGATGCCGCGCAAGGAAGGCGAATAATACTGAGAGCGGCCGCCGGCGAAAGGACCGATCCATGCATCTGCGCGACCTGACGCGTTTCCTGAAGGAACTCGAAGAGAACAACAACCGCGCCTGGTTCGTGATGAACAAGCCGCGCTACGACATCCTGCGCGCGGAATTCCTGGCCCTGGTCAGCGAACTGATCACCGACGTCACCGCGTTCGATCCGGCGGTGGCCGCCTGCAATCCGAAGAAGGCGCTGTTCCGCATCCATCGCGACTTGCGCTTCGCGCGCGACAAGCAACCGTACAAGACTTATTTCTCGGCTTCCATCACCGAGACCGGCTTGAAGAAGCCGAGCCAGGGCGGCGGGCCCGCCTACTATTTCCACATCGATGCGCAAGGCAAGCTGCTGGTGGCCGGCGGCGAGTATCAGCCGCCGCCGGATCGGCTGCGCCGCATCCGGGAGCACATCGTTGCCGATCCGGACGGTTTCGCCGCGATGCTCGCCGACGCGCGGATGCGCCGCACTTTCGGCGACCTGCAGCCGGAAGGCCGCCTGACGCGACTGCCGAAGGGGTTCGACCTGGACGCGCCGCACCCGGAATACCTGAAGCTGAAAAGCTGCATCGTCTGGAAGGAAACCGACGTCGATGCGATGCGTCCGGAACGGCTGCCGGACGAGATCCTGGACGGCTTCCGCGCGGCGCTGCCGCTGGTGCGCTGGCTGCGCGCAGCGTGAGCGCAGCCGTTTCGGAACGCGCCGCCAGGCGTCAGGCAGTCTCCTCCGGTGCCGCTGTGACGCGCGCGAACACCGGCGCGAGCAGCAGGCCGACCTCGAACAGCAGGCACAGCGGCACTGCCAGCAGCAACTGGCTCATGATGTCGGGCGGCGTCACGACAGCGGCCACCACGAATGCGCCGACGATCACGTAGGGCCGCAGCGAGCGCAGCTTCTCGAGCGACACCAGGCCCATCCGAACCAGCACGATCACAACGATCGGCACTTCGAAGGTCAGCCCGAAGGCCACGAACATCGTCATCACGAAACCGAAGTAACTGTCGATGTCCGGCGCGACCGAGATCGATGCCGGCGCGAAGTTGTTGATGAAGCGAAAGATCACGCCGAACACCAGGAAGTAGCAGAACGCGATGCCGGCGACGAACAGGATCGACGAGGACACGACCAGTGGCGCGATCAGCCGTTTCTCATGCGCGTACAGGCCCGGCGCGATGAACGACCAGGCCTGGTAGAGCACCCATGGCAGCGCGATGATGAACGCCACCAGCAGCGTGACTTTCACCGGGATCAGGAACGGCGTAGTGACGCCGGTGGCGATCATCTTGCTGCCGGCCGGCAGCGCGACCATCATCGGGTAGGCGAGGATGTCGTAGATTTTTGCGGCCCACGGCATCAGACAGAGAAAGACGATCACCACGGCAGCGGACGCCTTGATGATGCAATTGCGCAGTTCGATCAGATGCGAGATGAACGACTCCTCGGCATCGGCGGTATCTCGGTCTTCACTCATGAATGGCTGGGTCGGATTGCTGGCTGGTCGGGCAGGCGCGGCGAACGCCTGGGTTCGGCGCTGCTGCCGTCAGGCGCCAGGAACGTCAGTGAAAGGAAGGATTGCGGGTCTGACCCTTGGGGCGGTAACGCGCCACGCGCGCGGCGCCGGACAGCACGCGCGCCTTACGGCCGGTCTGTTGCCGGTACCACGAAGGGATCGCGGACGTGCGTGCCAGTTTCTTGCGGCGGAAATCCTTGGCCTTGAGCGCGGTCCGGTCGCGGACCGGCGCCCCGACGGAGGCATCCGTCGACCCCGAACCGGCGTTGCCGTCGTCGAGGCCGGCGCGGATCGAGTGCTCGGTGTCGGCGATCTCCTTCGAGATCGACTGCTCGAAGCCCTTCGCCGCCTGGTGCACGTCCTGCTGCATCTTGCGCAGCTCGTCGAGCTCGATCTCGCGGCTGACCTCGGCCTTCAAGTCGTTCAGATAGCGCTGCGCGCGGCCGAACAGCGAGCCGGCCATGCGGGCAACCGTGGGCAGCTTTTCCGGGCCGATCACGACCAGCGCGACGACGCCGATCATCGCCAGCTTGGTCAGGCCGATGTCGATCATGGCCGATGCGCGGTCTCAGCCGCGCCGGACGACGAAATGAACGAAAAAACGACGGGCCGCGCCATCAGCAATGCGTCCGGTCCCGGTCGCGCGCATCGACGTCGATCGTCGAATTGTCGGCGACCTGGGACGGTGCAGCGGTCGTGCGCGGCGATTCCCGGTTCTCTTCCTCGGCGCCCTTGACGCCTTCCTTGAACCCCTTGACCGCCTTGCCGAGATCCGAGCCGATGTTGCCGAGCTTCTTGGTGCCGAACACCAGCATCACGATGACCAGCACGATCAACCAGTGCCAAATGCTAAACGAACCCATGCTTTTCTCCTTGGGGAAACCGGTCGTCGTCGCTGTCGCCTACGACGCCTTGATATTGATGTGAAACCGCAATGTCAGCGCTGCGGCGACCCGAGCACGTGAATGTGCAGATGGTACACCTCCTGACCGCCGGCCGGCCCGGTATTGATCATCGTCTTGAAGCCGCCCTCGCCCTTGCCGCCGTCGGCTGCCGGCCGATAACCGCAGCCGAACTCCTCGGCCAGCGTCGGCGCGAGACGCATCAGCCGGCCCAGCAGGGCGACGTCTTCCTCGCCGCACTGCGCCAGGCTAGGCAGATGCTTCTTCGGCATGATCAGCAGGTGCACCGGCGCGGCCGGCCGGATGTCGTGGAACGCCTTGATCTCGTCGTCCTCGTAGACGGTCTTCGACGGAATCTGTCCCGCCGCGATCTTGCAGAAGATGCAGTCGTCCATTGGTTGTCTCCTTCGGTATGGTAAGGGCGCGTCAGAGGTGCGTATCGCGCTCGGCCGCCTCGCGGGCGTCGAGCTTGCGGTTCGCCTTTTCCTCGATGCCCGACATGCCTTCGCGCCGCGCCAGTTCGTCGATCACGTCCTGCGGCGTCAGGCCGAACTGCGCGAGCAGGATCATCGAGTGGAACCAGAGGTCGGCGCATTCGCCGACCAGCTTCGCGCGATCGCCGCCGGCGCGCGCATCCTTGGCCGCCATCACGGTCTCGGTTGCTTCCTCGCCGACCTTTTTCAGGATCGCGTCGTCGCCCTTCTGGAACAACCGCGCGACGTACGATTTCCCGGGGTCGCCGCCGGCGGCCGGCTTGCGCGACTCGATCACCGAGGCCAGCCGTTGCAGCGTGTCATTGCTCGTCGTCATCGATCTTTCCTGTAGATGCTGTCCGGGTCCTTCACCACCGGGTCGACGGCGATCCATTCGCCGTCCTCGACGCCGCCGCGCAGCATCCGGAAGAAGCACGAGTGGCGCCCGGTGTGGCAGGCGATGCCGTCGACCTGCTCGACCTTCAGCAGCACCACGTCCGCGTCGCAGTCGATCCGGATCTCGTGCACCTTCTGCACGTGGCCCGATTCCTCGCCCTTGTGCCACAACCGGTTGCGCGAGCGGCTCCAGTAGACCGCCTCGCCGCGCGCGACGGTGGCGGCCAGTGCCTCGCGGTTCATCCACGCGACCATCAGCACGTCGTTGCTGCCGGCCTGCTGCGCGATCGCTGGCACCAGGCCGCGCTCGTCCCAGCGGATCTGTTCCAGCCAGCCTGCGCCGCCTTTCATGACCTCGTTCATGGCCTCGTTCACGACAGTCTCACCGGAATGCCCTGCCCGGCCATGAAGCGCTTGGCTTCCTGCACCGTGTGCTGGCCGTAGTGGAAGATGCTCGCCGCCAGCACCGCGTCGGCGCGGCCGAGCCGGATGCCGTCAGCCAAATCCTCCAGGCCGCCGACGCCACCCGAAGCGATCACCGGCACGCCGACCGCGTCGGACACCGCCTTCGTCAGTTCCAGGTCGAAGCCGGCCTTGGTGCCGTCGCGATCCATGCTGGTCAGCAGGATTTCGCCGGCGCCCAGGCTTTCCATCTTCCTCGCCCATTCGACCGCGTCCAGCCCGGTCGGCTTGCGGCCGCCGTGGGTGAACACTTCCCAGCGGCCTTCCCCGCTGACGCTCTTTTTCGCATCGATCGCCACCACGATGCATTGGGAGCCGTACTTGCCGGTCGCGTCGGCGATCAGTTGCGGGTTGGCCACCGCCGACGAATTGACGCTGATCTTGTCCGCGCCGGCATTCAGCAGGCGGCGCACGTCCTCGACGGTGCGCACGCCGCCGCCGACGGTCAGCGGGATGAACACTTGCGACGCGACCGCCTCGATGATGTGCAGCATCAGGTCGCGCTCGTCGGAGGTCGCGGTGATGTCGAGGAAGGTGAGTTCGTCGGCGCCTTGCTCGTCGTAGCGGCGCGCGATCTCGACCGGGTCGCCGGCATCGCGCAGCTCGACGAAGTTGACGCCCTTGACCACGCGACCGGCGGTCACGTCGAGGCAGGGAATGATGCGCTTGGCAAGGGTCATGATTGTCCGGCCACGCGCTGCACCGCCTGCCGGCACAGCGCGTCCGCGCGCTCCTGGCCGGCGCGCAGGTCCAGCGTGCCTTCGTAGATCGAGCGGCCGCAGATCACCGCCTCGATGCCCTCGTCGCGCACCTCGCACAGCGCCTCGACGTCTTTGATGCCATGCACGCCGCCGGACGCGATCACCGGGATCGTCATGCTGCGCGCGAGCCGCACCGTGGCGTCGATGTTGACGCCGCCCATCATGCCGTCACGGCCGATGTCGGTGTAGACGATCGCCTCGCAGCCGTAGTCCTCGAATTTCTTGGCCAGATCGATGACTTCATGTCCCGACAGCTTGCTCCAGCCGTCGGTGGCAACCTTGCCGTCCTTCGCGTCCAGGCCGACGATGATCTGGCCCGGAAACGCGCTGCATGCGTCGTGCAGGAAGCCCGGGTTCTTGACCGCCGCGGTGCCGATGATCACGTAGGACAGACCGTCATCGAGGTAGCGCTCGATGGTGTCGAGGTCGCGAATGCCGCCGCCCAGCTGGACCGGGATTTCGTCGACGTCGTTCTCGACCGCGAATTCCTGCACCGCCTCGAGGATGCGCTTGATCGCCGCCTCGTTCTTCGGCTTGCCGGCGAACGCACCGTTCAGGTCCACCAGGTGCAGTCGGCGCGCGCCCTGCGCGAGCCAGTGGCGCGCCATCTCGGCGGGGTCTTCGGAAAACACGGTGGCTTGGTCCATGTCGCCCTGTTTCAGGCGGACGCAGTGACCGTCTTTCAGATCGATGGCGGGTATCAGCAGCATGGCGGCAGGTCGGTTGGGTGGTTGAAAACGACGGAAGTCGACAGCTCAGGGATTCCAGTCAACGAAATTGCGGTACAGCCGCAATCCGGCCGCCGCGCTCTTTTCCGGGTGGAATTGCGTGGCGAAGATGTTGTCGCGCGCGATCGCGCAGCAGAACGGCGCGCCGTAGTCGGTTTCGCCCGCCACGTGCGCGCGCTCGCCGGGCACCGCGTAATAGCTGTGCACGAAATAGAAATAGCTGCCGTCGGGCACGCCTTCCCAGATCGCGTGCGGCTGCGTCTGGCGCACGCGGTTCCAGCCCATCTGCGGCACCTTGAAGCGCGAGCCGTCTTCCTGCAGCAGACCGTCGAGCCGGAAACGCACCACGCGGCCGGGAAACACGCCCAGGCCGGGAATGTCGCCTTCCTCGCTCCAGTCGAACAGCAGCTGCTCGCCGACGCAGACGCCGAACATCGGCTTGCTGCGCATCGCGTCGAGCACCGCTTCCTTCACGCCCGAAGCGTTCAGGCTGCGCATGCAATCCTGGATCGCGCCCTGGCCGGGCAGCACCAGCCGGTCGGCGGCGCGGATGTCGGCGACCTCGCCGGAAATCCGCACGTCGGCTTCCGGCGCGGCATGGCGCAGCGCCTGCGCCACCGAGCGCAGGTTGCCCATTCCGTAATCGACGACGACGATTCTAGTCATAAAGCAGGTGTGCGGAAAATGCCGCCGGTCTTGCCGGTCGCTGCAGTGGCTACAGGCATCCCTTGGTCGACGGCACCGTGCCCGCCGCGCGCGGATCGAGTTCGGCCGCCATGCGCAGCGCGCGGCCGAAGGCCTTGAACACCGTTTCGCATTGATGGTGGGCGTTGTTGCCGCGCAGGTTGTCGACGTGCAGCGTCAGCAGCGCGTGGTTGACGAAGCCCTGGAAGAATTCGCGGGTCAGGTCGACGTCGAAGCCGCCGATCATCGCGCGCGTGAACGGCACGTGGAATTCGAGGCCGGGCCGGCCGGAGAAATCGACCACCACGCGCGACAGCGCCTCGTCCAGCGGCACGTAGGCATGGCCGTAGCGGCGGATGCCCTTCCTGTCGCCGATCGCCTTCGCGACCGCCTGGCCGAGCGTGATGCCGACGTCTTCGACGGTGTGGTGGGCGTCGATGTGCAAGTCACCCTCGGCGTGGATGTCGAGGTCGATCAGGCCGTGGCGCGCGATCTGGTCGAGCATGTGGTCGAGGAACGGCACGCCGGTGTCGAGCTTCTGGCGGCCGGTGCCGTCGAGGTCGAGCGCGACGCGGATCTGCGTCTCGTTAGTGTTGCGGATGATTTCTGCGCTGCGTGCCATGGCGGTCAGCCGATCGGGGATGCGAGCGACGCGCGGAAGGCGTCGAGGAAAAGCCGGTTTTCGTCCGGCGTGCCGACCGTCACCCGCAGGCAATTGTCGAGCAGTGCGTGCATTTTACTCACATTCTTGATCAGAATTCGCCGTTCCAGCAGCCGGCGGAACACGGCGTCGGCCGCGCCCGGTCCGCCCGGCACGCGCACCAGCAGGAAATTGGCCGCCGACGGAAACACCTCGACGCCCGGCAGCGCGGCAATCGCCGCCGACAGCCTTCCGCGCTCGGCGCGCAGCGTCGCGGCCTGCGCGTCCAGCACGTCGGCATGTTCCAGCAGGAAAGACGCCGCCGCCTCGGTCAGCACGTTGATGTTGTACGGCGGCCTGGCCTTGTCGAACTCGGCCAGCAGCGCGGGCGCGGCCGTCATGTAGCCGAGCCGGATGCCGGCCAGTCCGAGCTTGGAGACGGTGCGCATCACCGCGAGGTTGGCGCGCTCGGCCACGCGCGGCATGAAGCTCGCCTCGGCGAACGGCTGGTAGGCCTCGTCGACCACCACCAGCCCGCTGTCGCCGACCGCGTCCAGGATGGCTTCGATGTCGGCGGCGTCGAACAGGCGCCCGGTCGGGTTGTTCGGATAGGCGAGATAGGTCAGCGCCGGCCGGTGCCGGGCGATGGCGTCGAGCATCGCGGCGCGGTCGAGCATGAAGTCGGGCTTCAGCGGCACGCCGACGAAGTCCATGCCGGCCAGCCGCGCCGACATCGCGTACATCACGAAACCGGGTACCGGCGCCAGCACGGTCGCCGGCGTCGCGCGGTCGCGGCGCGCGCAGGCGACCGACAGGATCGAGATCAGTTCGTCGGAGCCGTTGCCGAGCATCACGTCGAAGCCGGCCGGCACGCCGAAGCGCTCGCGGATCGCCGCCTTCAGCGCGGTGTACGACGGCACCGGGTAGCGGTTCATCGCCACGTCGGCCAGCCGGCGGCCGAGCGCCTCGCGCAGGTCGTCCGGCAGCGGATACGGGTTTTCCATCGCGTCGAGCTTGACCAGGCCGGATGCATCGGGAACGTGGTAGGCCGCGAGCGCACGGATGTCGGGACGGATGATCTGGTCGACGAGGGACATGGCGATGGCCGGTAGTGGATGCGAAAAACGGCGGGCGGTCAGGCGGCCGCCTTGCCGGAACCGCCGGCGAGGCGTTCCGCGGCGAGCCGGCAATAGTCGGGATTGAGTTCGAAGCCGGCGAAATGCCGGCCGCAGCGCTGCGCGGCGACCGCGGTGGTGCCGCTGCCCAGGAACGGGTCGAGCACGATGCCGCCCGGCGGGCACGACGCCTTGATCATCCGCTCGACGATCTCCAGCGGTTTCTGGGTCGGATGATCGGCGCGCTCCGCATGCTCGCGATGCAGCCGCGACACGCTCCAGACGTCCTTCGGGTTGTAGCCGATTTCCAGCCACTTGGCGCCGGCGAACAGCGCGCGCGAGCGCGCCTTCTTGGTTTCGGCGTCGTACGGAATCCGGATCGCGTCGAGGTCGAAGTAATAGTCCTTCGATTTCGCGAAGAAGCCGATGGTGTCGTGGACCGACGAATAGCGCCGGGTGCCGCCGCCCATCGACGGCACCCGGCGGTCCCAGACGATCTCGTTGAGCATCGTCATGCGTTTCTTGAGCATCACGAAGATTTCCGGCGCATGGCGCCAGGTCAGGAAGATGTAGAAGCTGCCGTTGGGCTTGAGCTTGGGCAGCGCGGCATCGACCCAGGCTTCGGTCCAGACGAGATAGGCGTCGGCGTCGCGCTTGTCCGAGTCGTTGCCGTAGTCCTTGCCGAGCCGGTACGGCGGATCGGCGACGATCAGGTCGATCGCGCCGTCCGGCAGCCGCGCGAGGCCGTCGATGGCGTCGAGCGCGTCGGCGCACTGCACGCGGTCGAGCCAGTCGGGCTCGATCCGTTCGGACTCGATCCGTTCGGGCGCGGTCACGCGCCGCCTCGCGCCGGCATCGTCACTTCAGCCGGTACTCGGCCGACATCGCGTGCGCCTGCAAGCCTTCGCCGTAGGCGAGTTCGGCGGCGATGCGGCCGAGCGTCTGCGCGCCGCCTTCGCTGATCTGCATCACGCTGGAGCGCTTCTGGAAATCGTAGACGCCGAGCGGCGACGAGAAGCGCGCGGTGCGCGAGGTCGGCAGCACGTGGTTCGGCCCGGCGCAATAGTCGCCCAGCGACTCGGACGAGAAGCGGCCGAGGAACATCGCGCCGGCGTGGCGGACGCGGTCGGCCCAGCGGCGCGGGTCTTCGGCCGAAATCTCGAGGTGCTCGGCGGCGATCGCGTTGGCGATCTCGCAGGATTCCTCCATGTCGCGCACCTTGACCAGCGCGCCGCGGTGCGTCAGCGACGCGCGGATCACGTCGGCACGCGGCATCGTCGGCAGCAGCCGCTCGATGCTCGCCTGCACCCGCTCGATGAACGCGGCGTCCGGGCAAAGCAGGATCGACTGCGCCAGCTCGTCGTGCTCGGCCTGCGAGAACAGGTCCATCGCGATCCAGTCCGGGTCGGTGCTGCCGTCGCACAGCACCAGGATTTCCGACGGGCCGGCGATCATGTCGATGCCGACCGTGCCGAACACCCGGCGCTTGGCGGCAGCCACGTATGCGTTGCCGGGCCCGACGATCTTGTCGACCTGCGGAATCGTCGCGGTGCCGTAGGCCAGTGCGCCGACCGCCTGCGCGCCGCCGATGGTGAACACGCGGTCGACGCCGGCGATCGCGGCGGCGGCCAGCACCAGCGGGTTGCGCACGCCGTCGGGCGTGGGCACCACCATCACGATCTCGCCGACGCCGGCCACGCGCGCCGGAATCGCGTTCATTAGCACCGACGACGGGTACGCCGCCTTGCCGCCGGGCACGTAGATGCCGACGCGGTCCAGCGGCGTGACCTTCTGCCCCAGCACCGTGCCGTCGGCCTCGGTGTAGGAAAAGCCGTCCGAGCCGCACTCGGCCTTCTGCCGCTCGTGGTAGGCGCGCACCCGGTCGGCGGCGGCCTGCAGCGCGGCGCGGCGCGCGTCGGGCAGGCCGTCGAGCGCGGCGCGCAGGTCGGCGGCGCCGATCTCGAATGCGGCGACGCTGTCGGCCTGGACGTGATCGAAGCGGCGCGTGCAGTCGAGCACCGCGGCGTCGCCGCGCGCCTTGACGTCGGCCAGGATGCGCGCCGCGGCCTGGTCGATCGCGGCGTCCTCGCTCGCTTCGAAGGCCAGCACGCCGGCCAGCCGCGCGCGGAAATCCGGCGCCGCGGAATCCAGTCTTCTGATGTTGATCGTCATCGCCTGCCCTTCCCTTCGGTGAATGCCGTGCCGCTACACCGCCTGCGCGACCGTGCGCTCGAACGCGTCGAGGATCGGCTGCAGCCGTTCGCGCTTCAATTTCAACGCGGCGCGGTTGACCACCAGCCGCGCCGAGATGTCCATGATGCGTTCGACCTCGACCAGGTTGTTCGCGCGCAGCGTGCCGCCGGTGCTGACCATGTCGACGATCGCGTCGGACAGGCCGACCAGCGGCGCCAGCTCCATCGAGCCGTACAGCTTGATCAGGTCGACGTGCACGCCCTTGGCGGCGAAATGCTCGCGCGCCGTCTGCACGTACTTGGTCGCCACCCGCAGCCGCGCGCCGTGGCGCACCGCGGTCGCGTAGTCGAAGCCCGCCTGCACCGCGACCGACATCCGGCAGCGCGCGATGCCGAGGTCGATCGGCTGGTACAGCCCTTCGCCGCCGTGCTCCAGCAGCACGTCCTTGCCGGCCACGCCGAAATCGGCCGCGCCGTACTGCACGTAGGTCGGCACGTCGGACGCGCGCACGATGATCACGCGCAGGCCCGGATCATTGGTCGGCAGGATCAGCTTGCGCGAGGTTTCCGGATTCTCGGTCACGGTGATGCCGGCCGCGGCGAGCAGCGGCATCGTCTCCTCGAAGATGCGGCCCTTGGACAGCGCCAGCGTCAGTTGCGGTGCGGAGCTATTCATCGAATCCTCTCGATCCGCGCGCCGACCGCCGACAGCTTGGCTTCCATCCGGTCGTAGCCGCGGTCCAGGTGATAGATCCGCTCGACCGTGGTCTGGCCTTCGGCGGCGAGCGCGGCGATCACCAGCGAGGCCGACGCGCGCAGGTCGGTCGCCATCACCGGCGCGCCGACCAGCCGTTCCACGCCGCGCACGATCGCGGTATTGCCCTCGATGTCGATCGCCGCGCCGAGCCGGTTCATCTCCTGCACGTGCATGAAGCGGTTTTCGAAGATGGTCTCGGTCACATGGCTGGCGCCGTCGGCGATCGCGTTCATCGCCATGAACTGCGCCTGCATGTCGGTCGGGAATCCCGGGTACTCGGTGGTGCGGAAGCTGACCGCCTTCGGCCGCTGCGCCATCTGCGCGCGGAGCCAGCCCTCGCCGGCGGTCAGCACCACGCCGGCCTCGCGCAGCTTGTCGAGCGCCGCGTCGAGGATGTCGCCGCGAGTGTTGGTCAGCGTCACGTCGCCACCGGCCGCTGCCACCGCGCACAGGAAGGTGCCGGTTTCGATCCGGTCCGGGATCACCGCATGTTCGGCGCCGTGCAGCCGATCGACGCCTTCGATCACCAGCGAATCGGTGCCGATGCCGTCGATCTTCGCGCCCATTGCCACCAAGAGCCGTGCGAGATCGGTGACTTCCGGCTCGCGCGCGGCGTTTTCCAGCACGGTGCGGCCCTCGGCCAGCGTCGCCGCCATCAGCAGGTTCTCGGTGCCGGTGACGGT
>JBQCGO010000020.1:0-4095 GCA_051955575.1 Burkholderiaceae bacterium | reverse complement strand
TACCAGCACGTCCATGGTGTCGCAGCGGCCGCCCTAACTCAGGTGTTGTTTTGGGTCGAGCAGCAGCCGGGGGCGGGGGCCGGGCCCGGCGGCCAGTTCCTGCGCGCGTTGCAATGAGCGGGCGAGCGGTTCGCTCGCATAGACGAATCCGTCCCGGTCGTTCCAGATCTGCCGGCCGATGCGTGCTGCCACCGCGCCGGCGAGCGCGGCATCACGGTCCCCGACCACGACCACCGAGAGACCTGCACCTTCGAAATCCGCAAGGGAAAAGCCGGCCATGATCGATACCGCCAGAACACCGGGCTCGCTTTCCGCCGCCAGTGCGGCATCGACCGCGCGCTGCATCGCGTTTGCCGAGGTATCGCTCCTCAGCGTGTGCGACAGCAGCGGCAGCCGGCGCCACGACATCGCCGGCGCGATGCGCTGCTCCAGCATCTCGACCAGCAGGCGTCCGGCATGCGCGCCGGTTTCAAACATGTCGATATGCGGATACGTCTTGAAGCCGACGATGATGTCGCAGTGGTCGACCATCTTCTGCGTCACGTTGCCGTGCAGGTCGAGCGCGACGCACATCGGCACATCGGGCGCGATGCGGCGGATTCTTTCCAGCAGCACGCCTTCGCCGTCTTCCGCACCTTCGGCGACCATCGCGCCGTGCAGGTCCAGCAGGATTGCGTCGCAGCCATCTGCCACTGCGGCCAGGATCGCGCCACTGATCGCGTCATAGGCCGCCGCGGCCACCGTGCCGCTGGGATTGGCCATCGCGGCGACCGGCGTGACGATGGTGGTCTCTGGCAACGACTCGGCGATGTCGATGAAGGCGCCCATCGCAGTGCGCGCGTTCGTCTGGTCGCGCCGGGCGTCTTCGTTCCATTGCGGGTGGAACGCTTCCAGCGGCGTGTCGATCGGCGAAAAGGTGTTGGTTTCGTGATTGAAGCGGGCGATGACGATTTTGCGCGGCATGGCTTGGGCTCTTGCGGGAACGTGAGGGCGGGCAACGAGGCCCGACATGGAGCACGGCGAACGGGAGGCGGCCGGCAGCCGTCAGCGCCGGCGCGCGACGGACAGCAGCCGGTGCCTGTCGAACGTCGGCGCCTGCGCTTACGGCCGGCCCGTCACA
This sequence comes from Burkholderiaceae bacterium, assembly GCA_051955575.1. Taxonomy (GTDB): domain Bacteria; phylum Pseudomonadota; class Gammaproteobacteria; order Burkholderiales; family Burkholderiaceae_D; genus JBQCGO01. The sequence goes on along the minus strand of JBQCGO010000020.1, from coordinate 2,975 downwards.
CGCTGCACCATTGCATAGAGCACCGACATCTGCAAGCCGCTCCTGAGCGCATAGCTGGCGTTGACCTGGTTGGAGTAACCCCACCAGTCGAAGCATGCGTTCGGGTTGGTCGGCCCGGGAAAGGACGACGCGATGGTGTCGGGATACAAGACCACGAGCCGGTTCGTGTCGGCCCATTCGTTGATGCCGGCTTCGGTCACCCAGCGATTTCCGATCAGCGAGCCCTCCTGCAGGCAACCATGGAGCGCCAGCACGAATCCGCAGGTTTTCCCTTGCATGCAGGCTTTGGGAACGAACACGCTTCCGGTGGAACTCATCGAGACGTTCGGCGACGCGCCGAACTCGGTCTGATCGAAATCGGACAGCGTGCCCGACAGCTTGCCGTTGTTGCGCGGGTTCAATGGGCCGAGGAACATCGTCAGCCAGGTTTTCACCGAATCGTAGGTCTTGCCGTTCGCCGCGCAGTTCACCATGTAGGGGCTGCCGAGGGTGCCGCAGGCCAGTTCGCCATCCGGCGATTCCCAGCCGTGCGCGGCCGGGAAGCCGTTGTCGAAGACAACATTGGCGCCGTAGTGCAGGTATTCCGAATTAAGGTCGGCCATCTCGAGCGGATTGACGACGGTGTCCTGCGTGCCGGACCAGAGGTAGACCGGCTGTCCGCTGAGATTCGTCGCCGGATCGATGGTGCCGAGGGAAGACTGGGCGTCCAGGTACGCTTCGGATGCCGCGAGGGTGCTGTTGTACGACGCCTGATTCGTCGGCAGCGTTTCGCCGCCGCAGTTCGCCAAAGCGGTCGCGGCGCCGCCGGCGCCTGCGCACCAGTAGACCCCGCCGGCATAGATCGCAGCGCCCTTGAAGGTCGACGAGTGCGCGACATGCATCTGCACCGCGGCGAAACCGCCGGACGAAATGCCGGCGACGAAGATTTTCGTCGGGTCGATCTGGTAGCGCTGGAGTTTTACGATACCGGACGCGGCCGGTGCGGTCGATGCGGTTGCTGCGGTGTCCGCAACGGCGCCTGTGCTGCAGGCGAGGCCGAGCGCAAGAACCACCGACCATGCGAACCGGAAATCGGACTTGCCTGCCATCATTGCCTCCTCGTCGGCCATTCCGAAAAATATATCGTCGCTCCACCTATGACTTTTGATTTCGCGCATGATTCTTCGGCCGACCGAATGAAGCCGCGTATTTTGGTTTCGCCCAGGCTGCGACGCTGATCGCTGCTCCGCTTTTTCCATATCGTTCGCCTCGGGAAGCAGGGCGCCTGCCGTAGCGGAAGATATTTCTCGGCGCCGGCATTCGATAAAGGCCGTTCTAGGCAGCCTCGACGACGCGTCGGCGAACCCGTCTCAAGCTGAAAAGGCAGGCTGTCCCGGCGGCAAGGGCTGCGGTCCAGAAGCTGAATGCGAATGGAGAGGATGCCGCGCCAAGGGCGAACGCGGCGATCGAGGCGCCGGTCGTTTGCCCTGTCAGCCGGCAGGTGCCCAGCAAGCCGCTGGCGGCTCCGCTGCGCGAGGCGGGCGCGGCGGTGATCATCGCGCGGTTGTTCGGCGACTGGAACAGGCCGAAGCCGAATCCGCACACCACCAGGCGCAGCGCGATCAGTCCATCGGTACTGCCTGTGGTCACGGTCAGCAGCGAGAGCAAGCCCGCCGTCAGGACCGCCAGGCCGATTCCCCCGAGGACGCCGGCCGACATGCGGTCCGACAGCCTGCCGGCGAACACCGCCGTCAAGGCGACTGCGGCCGGCCAGGCCGTCAGCAGCAGGCCGGCATGTGCCGCGCTGCGCCCCAATGCACCTTGCAGGTAGAACGGAAGCGTCAGGTACGCAATCGCCTGTGCCGCGAACGAGCAAAACGAGGTGCCGAGGGCGAGCGAGAACAGCGGAATTTTCAGCAGGTCGACCGGCAGCATGGGCGCGCTTGCCGATTGCCGTCGCAGCAGGGTCAACGTCACGGAAAAGGCCGCCACGGCACTGGCGATGACCGGCAGCGCCGGCTGCAGATGACCGACGGCATCGATGGTGTACAGCAGGAGGCCGACCGACATCATGCAAAGCAGCGCGCTCGACATGTCGAACCGGCGCCTGGAAGTCGGCGTGTGCGGCAGGGAGCGGTAGCCGAGCAGGATGGTCGCGATGCCGAGCGGGACGTTCACGAGGAATAACCAGTGCCAGGTCCCGAAACTCAGCACGAATCCGGCGACGGTCGGCCCCAATGCCGTGGCGGTACCGGCGATCAGCGCGTTGTAGCTGATCGCGCGTCCGAGCATCCGGTGCGGGTAGATGAAGCGGACGAGAGCGGTATTGATGCTGAGTACGCCGGCGGCGCCGAGTCCCTGAAGGACGCGCGCGAGACTGAGCTGTACGAGTGTGGTGCTTGATCCGCAGGCGAGCGACGCGAGCGTGAATAGTGCGAGGCCGCCCAGGTAAATGCGCCGGTAACCGATGATTTCGCCAAGCGATGCCAACGGCAGCAAGCAGATCGCGAGCGCGATCTGATACGAATTGATGATCCAGATCGATTCCGCACCGGAGGCGTGCATGTCGCGTGCGATGGCCGGCAAGGCGAGGTTGGCGATGGTGCCGTCCATGACTGCCATCGCCAGACCGCAGACGACGGTGACGATGGCGATTTCCCTTCTGCCAGGGGGAAGACCATCGGCGACTTCTGCATCCACTATTGTTGCGTCCTTCGATTACTGCGCTGCCACGTTGAAATCGCCGCAACGGAAACGGTTCAGTGCTGGAGCGGTGGCCGTCAGGCGTCATCGGTGGCGGTGGCGCAGTCGGTCGCCGCCGGCGAGATGATGGTCCGGGCAGCCGCCACACCGCCTGTCCTTCGCGCCTTGGCCCTGCCGCGCAGATAGAACCCGATCTGCACCAGCACCAGCAAGGCGCAGATGCCGATGAAGGTAGCCGAGATCGGCCGCTGCAAAAACACCATCATGTCGCCGCGCGACAGCACCAGCGCCCG